>JAGGTZ010000164.1 GCA_021158805.1 Thermoproteota archaeon
ATTAGTTTAGCGCGCCTATTGCAGTGGTATGGGTTCTCCGTAATCGATCCACATGCCTCACATCTGTACCTAGCCTGAATAGTCGCCCCTAAGACACTATCAAAAGTACTACATAAGAAACTAAGTATTATTACAGTGAAGAGGGAGGATCTATCTATTAGAGAGAATATGTAGGCCTCAACAGGTATGATTATGGAGCCTAGCAGGCTTGCCAATGTTCCAATAAATGATACGGCACCAGATGTACCCGGGGGAACTCTCTTAAAGCCTATTATCATTCTAGGATGCTCTCGACTCAAGACACCTATTTCACTCCCCAGTGTATCAGAGAGAGCCCCAGATAGAGATGATAAAAACGCTATCTTAGCTCCTGGTAGCGAGTAGAGGGAGAATACTATTAGCATTATTGTAGGGAAGAAGAGATTTGCAAATACATTTCTCCAGTTCCTAGCACCACCTTTCAACTCAGCAGCGCCTATTTCCTCTTTTAAAGAGTATTTATATTTGGTAAAGGCTGAACCGACTAGGAAAAACGTAATTAGCATCACTGTGGCGGGCAGGCCTCCAACTATAACAAACACTGAGCCGACAGCAACTCCTGCTAGTAAGCCAGTTTCATCAATGGATTTATACATATAGCCAGCTGAGCCCACGGCTACTATAGCAACTATGCCGGTCAATGTGGATAGTAACGACTCCATCATATCCTTATTCTCAATCTCTAGCGAGTAATCGTTTAAAAATGAAGAACATATGATTCTAGTGGGGGCCGTGGTCTAGCTAGGTAGGATGCCAGCCTGGGGCGCTGGTGGTCCCGGGTTCAAATCCCGGCGGCCCCACCAGCTAACTAGATTCAGATCCCTCTACTAAGATCCCCTCAACCAACCTATCATAGACCACCTTTGTTACCTTAACCTTAATCAAACTACCAGACTCTAACTCCCTCTTGGTTCGGATCCTAATGACCGGCCCGCCGCCCAGCGGATATGCATAGACCCCTCTCTTAATGGAGGGAGCTACTACTGCAGAGATCACTTTACCGATGAGCTCTTTCTTCCTCCTAAGGTTAAGCTCTATAGCTACCTCTACTATCATTCGCGAATATTTATCTACCTTAGCACTATATCTCTCGAATGCAGTTCCAGGCAATGATCTAAATTTATAGACCGTTATTTTCTCAGCCCCAAGATCAAATACCCTTCTCATGGTCCTTATGGTTTCTCTTGCGACAGTCCTATTCTGTCCAGGGAGGCTATGGATGAAATAAGCGTAAGGTCTGAGACCGGCCTCTTTAAGGAGCTTAATAGCTCTTACTGATTCGTCTGGGCTGCAAGGCCTTCCTATTAAGTCAGCATGCCTCTTGTTCCCCGTCTCTACACCTATATGTACTGGAGAGCCTCTTAGATATTTACCAAGGAGAAATGCCACTTCCTCATCTACTAAACATGGCTTGACGTTTTCTATCTCAACGAAGAGACCACGTTCATCTGATAATGACTTTACAGCAGAAAGGAGATCTTCTAATGCTTCCAAGTTCGGTCCAGGGTTAGAGGGATGAGTTAGAGGACCGTTAACTAAATCCTCTCGGCAGTACTCCAGAAAGTCGGCTCCACTTAACACGATTCTCTTAACTCCGAGACTGGCGAGGCCATCTATCTCTCTCAGTATATCGTCACATCTTCTAGATTTGGGTGGGCCGTAAAGATAGGGTATGGAGCAGTATCCGCATCCTGGAGGGATGCCTTGGGGGCATGTAAGCCTTTTCTTTAAGTTAAACTCGTAGCAAGCATTGCAAATAGAGCATATGTCTTGAGATGCATCGATTTTGGGGCGATTATAGTTTGAGCAACCTCTAACAACCTCAACGTAGACTCTGGCACTCTTATAATGAGGGACCTTCCTGTAAAATGTGACTGCTTCAATTGATGGCGAGAATCGTAAGAAATCTTCCTTTCTAAGATATGTTAGGGCAGTATGGCTACCATTCGGGAAGACGAGGTTAGGAACATCCTTAAGATCCTTAGGGCTAGGTAAGGAACCTCCTTTCAGTCCCCTATCAAGTAAGAGACTAAAGGAAAGCTCACCTTCTCCCCATACTCCTAAATGAAACCCTAACCGACCGATCACAGATAAATCCGCAGTTATGGGCCCTCCTAATATCTTTATCCCATCGAACATCCTTGACGCCTTGCTTACTGCCTTCTCATCCATTGACATGGCACTTACGAGCATGACATCAAAGTCACTTGGATGTCTTTTCCTCGACAGGAACTCCTCAATCCTCAAAATCCTATAATCGATCCCGAATGACTCTAGGATACCAGCTATGACTCTAGGACCGACGCCAATGACATCTAAGGACGAAAGTCTCCTTCCTTTACCGGAAGCCAGAGCATCTAATATTAGGAACATCCATAATAGGTTGATATGTATGACTAGTAAACGATTCCTCTCTGATGATGGTAAAGTACTCCTGAGAGATGTCGTTCTAAGGGAAGATATGAGAGAGAAGATAGCTGAGGCTAAGGGAAAGATTGTAAGAGAGCGAGATGAGATCCCTCATGGACTAATAATCACTGTCGGAGATAGGGTAACTCGAACGCTGATTAAATGGGGAATAAGGCCTAGTTTAGTGGTGATTGACCTAAAGGAGAAGAGAAAGGTCGATTGTTCTATTATCCATGATTTAAACGGTTATTTTCTGATAACTACTCGCAACCCTCCTTCCTTGATTACTAAGGAGTCTTGGAAATCAATAGATCTTGCCTTAAAATTAGCGTCAATAGATATGAAGGTCGCTGTTGTTGTTAAAGGCGAAGAAGACCTCCTAGGATTCCCAGTAGCTATATTATCGCAACCAGGGAGCCTAATGCTATATGGCCAACCAGATGTCGGGATGATTCTAGTAGAGGTAAATGAGGAGGTAAGGGAGAGTGCTAAAAAACTGCTATTAGAAGCATTCAATCCAGTCTAGGCTTCACATGCCTCCTAATCAATACGAATGGATGGTCTTCATGAAATTCTAGATACTCTTGAGCGGAAAGGATAGACCTGCCCGTGGCTAACAAGGTATCTTCCTCATCAACCACCAGAACCTCACTCTTCGGTCTAATGTCGGGATCTACTAACTTCACAAATTTAACGAAGACAGTGGTCCCTCTTGCTACTATCTCCTTGAATCTCTCCTTAACGACGACCCTCGACTTCGGGAATGGTAGATTTTTCAGGATTAGCGAAGCTCCTTCAAGGCTAGGGATAAGCATCCCATCGCTCGGTCTTATATGGCCTAATGTGATGTCTCCTACAATTACTTCTCTTGGCATTCCCGTCCTCTTAGACCTCCTAATTCTAGCTTTGAGGCCTATTTCATAGAGAGAGGGATCGAACTGATATGATAGAATAGCGGAAACAAGTTCTTCGTCACTTGGTTCTTCGGCTATGTCATCCTCATAGGGATAGTGGGACTGCCCGAAAGGATACGTATATTTTAAACCCACTGGAACAAGCCCAAAAAGGGCCCTCTTGACGGCTTTTTGTCTCATTATATTTCTCAATCTCGTGCGAGCCCTCAAGATCTCAGGTCTAAAGAAAGTCTCAGGCCCCGAAAACTGGAGACCAGAAGACTTTGAGAAGGGCTCTCTACGCTCTAGGAGATCGCTAAAATTCTTAAGTACGTATTCAAATGCTCTAAGTAATTTCGAATGAAAGCGAGCTCTCTCCTGGACTAGCTCCCATAACCACTCTCCCCTTATTGCTTCTCTTACCTTCCTTATCTCGGCGACGGACACGTATAGGTTATGTTTGGCTATTAAGGATGTCTTTTCTCTATCAGAAAGGCTTCTGACTTCCTCAGGAGTATAATTAGAACATATAGGGCATGAACACGGGAACTCTTCCATCTCGTCAATATTTAGAGTGCCATGTGGGGTCATGTACCTCCCTTGTTCAGCATACAAGGCATAAGCAGCTGAATCGAAGGAATCTGCTCCTAAAGCAGCAAAAAAGGCAAATGTAGAAGGGTGTCCAATACCCCAGAAGTGAAAGGGCTTTCCGGCCTTTAGTAGAGATCTAACCTTCAGAAAATACCTAGCTTGAACTGAGAAATCATACTTTTCTAGAGCAACCTTTAGCGATCCGACACCATTATAGTCAAAATCCAGTGCTCTGATCTTCAAAGCACTATACTCTACTAAGTCATCATATATTGATCCTTGTGGGGTTCCTACCCATAGAGTTCCCTTCAATTCTTCCCTTAAAGCAGACCACTCTTCTGCATTACTTATGGTTATCTTTACGCCTTCTTCAGCCTTAGCTCTACTTATCTCCGACGACATAGGGACATCGAGTATAGAGCCTATGTCAGAACCAATAGAATGCTGGAACCTAAGTATTTCTTCGTTGCTCACCTCGATATCCCCATATCTGTATATCTGATATGCTCCTGAGTCGGTCATTATGATACCATCGAATTCTAGAAGGGAATGTATTCCCTCCTCTAACGCTCTCTCCCTGAATCTCGGAGTTTTGTAAATTATGTAAGAATTGGTTATCAGGGCCCTAACTCCTATGTTTTTCATCTCCTTTGGGGTCACTATTGGTTTGTTTGGGTTATAGACGGGAAAGAACTCAGGTAGTGTCAAAACCCCTGACTTCGTCTTCAGCTCAGATAACCTAGCAGAAGCGTCCGATCTCCTTACTCTAAACATCAAAGACATACAAGAGGTCTAGATATAACAAAATAAAAAAGAAAAGCTCTTAGGAATAGCTAAGAAAAACTGCTAGATGATTGGAGGAGACTGAGGCCCTTGGGAGTTATGAAGACCCGTTCACCTCGAAAACGTCTCCTTCTAGTTATGAGGCCCTTATTGGCTAAATATTTAAGGACGAACTCCCTCGCCACTCTATCAGGAATAAGTTCGGAAGCAACTATACCGTCATTTCCTGCTTTTTCCAACTTTCGTAGAATTCTTAAATGTGCATCCATTAGAACCCTCAATTTATTCACCTTTCGCCGTCATCCGGCATAGCCGGAGGGATGACGACGTGGGAGGGGCTCCCAACTAGGTTATGTGATGTATTTCAACTATAAAACTTTTCCCATCTGGCTCATCACTCTACCTCTTTTTTCGTTGTTCGACTAAAACTTAGCTAACATGAAAATACTGATATAGAGCCCATGTTAGAGAGATTGGTGTTAGCATGGAATGGGACGTAATTATAGTTGGTGGGGGCTCGGCGGGACTTGCTGCAGCTAAGTACTCATCTAAACTAGGACTTAAAACACTGCTATTTGAAGCACATAGCGATATAAGGGCTTGGAAACCATGTGGTGAAGGAGTGAG
>JAGGTZ010000076.1 GCA_021158805.1 Thermoproteota archaeon
CAAAGAGGGGATCCTGGGCTTAGAAACAATAGAAAACACATTAGTTCCGAATATTAAGGGCCTCCTCATTAACATACTGAAGAATTTAGGCATAGCTCCCGAAAATGTGAATTTGGCCATTAATAGTATAGAAGCACCCGAAAGTGAGGGACATAGTTTACCAAGAGCCGAAGTAGTGCGTTTTCTAAATATGATAAGGTGTGAGCTTTCGGACGGATCCAGCGACAGGCTTAGGGATCCTATAATGAATCTACTCGTAGCCTCCTCTCCATACATTGTATGGGACAGGGTCACAAGTATTTCCAGAATGAGGAGGGACCTATGGGTCTACGACTTGGAAGTACCTGAGTCTCATAACTTCGTTGCATCGGGTATGATTATACATAATAGTCAGCTACTTAAATACACGGCCCAGATATCTCCTAGAGGCTTATATACTACTGGGAAGGGATCTACTGCTGCAGGCCTAACTGCGGCTGTGGTTAGAGACTCTGCTACTGGTGGTTGGACCCTCGAGGCGGGAGCACTTGTATTAGCGGATAGAGGGACTGCATGCATCGATGAGTTCGATAAAATGAATGAAGATGATAGGAGATCTATCCATGAGGCCATGGAGCAGCAGACTATATCTATAGCCAAGGCAGGGATAGTAGCTACTCTGAATGCAAGAACTACGATAATTGCAGCTGCTAATCCGAAGAAGGGAAGATATGATGAGTACGTATCTGTTGTCGATAATATAAACCTCCCACCAACCGTGCTATCTAGGTTCGACCTCGTGTTTATAATGAGAGATGAGCCCTCACCAGAGAAGGATGCTCTGGTGGCAGACCATGTACTCTCCACTAGAATGGGAATAAATCCCGAAGCTAAACCACCAATAGATCCTTCACTACTAAAGAAGTACATAGCTTACGCTAGACAGAATATAAACCCTGTTCTGACTGAAGAGGCAGCTAATAGAATTAAGCAATTCTATGTAGAGATGAGAAAGGCGAGTGTGAAGGAAGTGAGTGAGATACCTGAAATGAGCTTTGAAACAATCGCTATAACACCTAGACAACTTGAAGCCTTGATTAGGTTGAGTGAAGCACGAGCAAGAATGCACTTGAGGAAAGAGGTCACAAAGGAGGATGCTGAGAGGGCCATAATGCTAATGAAGATGATGTTAGAGAAAGTCGGCTATGATGTCGCCACCGGAACTATAGACATAACAGGTCTTATGACTGGAGCTTCGTTTCCCGAATATAAGAGGAGGGAAATCGTCCTTAAAGCAATAAAGGACATGGCAAGGGAGAGTGAAGACAATACTGTCGATAGGGACATCGTTATAAGAACTCTTGCAGAAAAACTGAATCTTGTCGGGAAGGAATTCGTCCTAGAGAAGATCATAAGTGATCTATTAAAGGAAGGGACTATATATCAGCCCGAACCAGGTAAGTTGAAACCCATAGGATGAAGAGGATGGGCATAGAGGAGCTACTTCGTAAAGTAGGGATAAGCGACCTCTACCCTACTCAGAAGAGAATAGTGAAAGAGGGTCTCATAGAAAAAGGAAATTTCGTTTTGGCGGCTCCAACGGCATCAGGAAAGACATTAGCAGCTGAACTTGTGATAAATGAGGAATTAAGTAAGGGAGGAAAGGTCCTATACCTAGTACCGCTTAGAGCACTTGCATACGAGAAATTCGAGGAGTTTAACGAGATTTTCCCTGAGTATAAGATCAGGGTCTCGATAGGGGATTATGATTCATCAGAGGAACCATTAGGTAGGTATGATCTAATAATAATGACGTATGAGAAATTTGACTCGGTACAAAGGCATAGGTCCTCGTGGCTCTCTAAGATTTCTCTGATTGTGTTAGATGAGGTTCATTACGTTGGTGATCCATATAGAGGACCTACGCTAGAGATAGCTGTGTCCAAATTCCTGTATGATAATAGCACAGCAAGGAGAATAGCCCTGAGTGCAACAATAACAAACCTAGAAGATATTGCTAGATGGCTTAATGCCAAGCCCATAAGAGTTGATTGGAGACCTGTTCCCCTTAAAGTAGGGATTTACTTTGATGGGACTATTATTTTTCCGGATGGCTCATCAGAATTATTGAGAGGAGATAACTCTCCATTACCTATCATAAGAAAGAGTTTAGAGTCTGGAGGCCAGGTAATTGTCTTTTATAACAGGAGGGCTGATGCTGTTTCCTGGGCCGAAAAGATAGCGAAGAAGCTTGACATGAAGGGAAGTCCTCTCGAAGAGTTATCTAACGGTGTTAGAATATCCGATTATGGGCCTTCTAAGCTTATAGAGAGACTTTCAGAGGTAGTCAGAAGGAAAGTAGCATTCCACCATGCCGGATTACCCTTTGAATTGAGAAAAGTAGTCGAAAGAGCCTTCAGGGAGGGAAAGATAAAGGTGCTCACGGCCACACCTACCCTCGCAGCAGGCGTAAACCTTCCTGCGAGAACTGTAATAATTAGTTCGTACCTTAGATTTGACAAAAGAGCTGGTAGGATGGCCCCCATCTCAATAATGGAGTTCTGGCAGATGGCAGGTAGGGCAGGGAGGCCAAAATATGATGATTATGGAGAGGCTTTCCTGATAGTCTCTAACAATAAAGATGCTGAGAAAGCGTTCAAGAGATATCTTTCTTCTGAGCCTGAGCCAATTACCTCTTCTCTCTACGATATCTCTCATCTCAGGAATCA
>JAGGTZ010000126.1 GCA_021158805.1 Thermoproteota archaeon
GAGCTCATTCCTGTGGATACCTTTGGCTTCATATATCCTGACATGAGGGTCGAATTCATAATACCGCTATACACTACGGTCATTGAGGGAAAAGATCCTGTGATTAGGCCCGATGAACATGACGACTGGGGTTGGTTCTCTCTAGATCAAGTAAGAGAAATGGAGTTGACCGACAGAACAATGAAAGGAGTTTATACCATGGTTGCTGCGGCTAAAAGGCTTTTAGAGGGAATGAGCTTTGGATCAGCTAAGTAGCGTGGTAATGGGTATAGTTCAAGGAGTTCTAGAGTGGCTTCCGGTAAGCAGTGAGGGTCAGCTGTTCTTGGTCGCCACCCTAATGGGTGTTAATGCTAATAAAGCGCTCTCACTAGCCCTATATCTACACCTAGGAACGGGTCTCGCTGCCCTCCTATATTACCACGAAGATTTCCGGTTGGCTCTAAGGGGAGGTCCTCTCTTCTCCTTTCTTGTGTTAGGTAGCTTAGCGACAGGATTGGCAGGGTTACCATTAATGCTATTTATCGAGCGATTAGCAGCTAGTTTTGAGTTAGAGTTATCCATACTAGTGGGTATTTTTCTATTACTCATCGGTCTCGCGCTTAGGAATCTAGAGCAAAAGGGGTTTGGATGTAGAGAGATGCCTACTACATTGGATTCCATAGTTACTGGCTTAGCCCAAGGCCTCGCTATCCTCCCCGGCGTTAGTAGGTCCGCATCTACAATATCCATATTGCTTATCAGGGGGTTCCGTTTAGACCGAGCTCTGAAGCTTTCCTTCATGCTAGGAAGTATAGCCTCTATATCAGCTGGATTCATCAGCTCGGGGGCAATCGAGGCTAGAATAGGCATATTTTCCCTTTTGGCATCATTAGTGGCAGGTTACTCAATGTTACTGATACTAAATAAAATAGTGAAGAAGACTAGAATGTCAACATTCACGATCTCTTTTGGCTTCCTCTCCTTGATTCTTGTGGCTATTAGGATGTATCTACTCCCAACTTAGAGACAGGCCACTTCCTTAGCATCGCCGTTAAGACTTCTATACTCCTCCATCCAACATCCTCTTTGGATATCGAGCTAAAGCCCAGTACCCTCTTAGTTTCCTTCTTATAGACTATGTAAGCGTGATCTCCCCAACTAACAGCTTCTTCCATGCGGATCCAAGTCCACCAATCCCCATTCCGACGACGACAACCCTCACATTATTCACTGCGCAGCTAAACACAAATAATTGAAAAACTTAAACGAACCATCATCCGAACACCACGGACTCTCTCGCAAACATCTTTGAGCTTAACCATAGAAAAACCATTAAATATATCAACGAAACCACTAACGATGTAAATACAGCCGTCAACTCTCCGGGATTTACTATCATATCTCTAGCGAACATGGCCAAGCTAGAGATAGGCATCAGTCTGAGGTAAGGATAGAGAGATTGTGGTGCATAGGGGATTGCCACCATAGGAACCACTAAAATCAGTGTGAGGAACCCTATGTATTGCTGGGCTTCCTTAAAACTCTTGGCAAAGGAAGCTGCCGTCACCATAATGGCATTTCCCGTCAATCCCCCTAAAGCTATGGTTAGCAGTATTCCAACTATGAAGTACCCTATCTTACTTGGGTCTATAAGCTGTGTCGCTTGAACATGGGCTATACTCTCTTCTACGGAGGATACGGCTATCCCCACTCCAACTATGGAGGAGAGTACGGTAGATATACCACTTATCAATGCCAAGGCTGTTAAAGCCAAAAATTTACCACAAAGGACCTGTCCTCGCGTAACCGGATTGGTTAACAAAGCTTCAATGGTCTTTCTCTCCCTCTCACCAGCTATCATATCTATTGCAAAGGTACCGGCCCCAGTTATTGCTATTAAGCCGACCATCATTGGAATTACTATGGCTGTTAGCACCTCCCCCGTGGAAACTTCACCGCCACCCGCTGTAACCTGCTTTGCTATTGTTGTAATCGGTCTAATGTATTCCTCACTCAGGTTAATGGCCTTTAATCTCTCCTTAAGTATTGTGTAAGAATAACCATTAACTATTCCCTGGACAACCCCTATTGCCACTGAGGACCTGGCCCCATAGGGATCGTAGTAATAGACTATAGTCCCGCTTCTCCCCTCTGTTATATTTCTTAGGAAACCTTTAGGGATCTCAACCACTAAATCAACTTCTCCGTTTAGTATAAGGTTCGAAAAATCGCCTTCCCCTGTAACTATAGATACTTGGGCCTGAGATGATGACTCTAAAGATTTTATTTGTTGTGCTAGATCCATAGCACCTTCGTCACTCACTACAACCATGATCTTTGGAGGAATAGCCTTAGGACTTAGCATCAGAGTTGGTAAGGAGATTACTAGGGGCATCATTATCATAGGGAGGAGCACCACATTTATCATGGTCCTCCTATCTCTAAGAGCTTCCAGCAACTCTTTCCATGCGACTACAACCCAAGTTCTTGCTGGTAGGCTATAACCCCATTGACCTAAACCTCTAGATAGTTTTACAACCCCAGAGGATCCCCTAAATAATCTAACTCTCAACTACATCACCTTTCACGAGCCTCACAAAGACGTCTTCAAATTCCTTCTCGCCTATTAACTTCTCTAAATCTTCCTTCTTGCCAAGATACCTCAGCTTACCCTCGCTGATTATCCCTATATAATCGCAAAGCCTCTCCACATCCCACATATTATGTGTGGAGAGTACTACGGTCTTTCCAGTGGTAGCATATTCTTCTATCATCTTTCTAATTTCTCGAGCACTCATAACATCGACTCCTAAGGTAGGTTCGTCCAATAGCAGAACAGGAGGCTCATCTAATATGGCTCTAGCGAAAGCCACTTTTTGTCTTTGGCCACGCGACAGCTTATCAGCGATGACATACTTTTTATCGGTAAGGTTAAGGAGTTCCAGCAACTCGGCAACTCTCTTCCTAAGTCTCCAATCCTCCATCCCTCTCAGTTTTCCAAAGTAGATCAGATTTTCTTCCGCAGTTAGTCTTGGGTAAAGTCCGGTTTCCTCAGGGAGGACACCCATGAGAGACTTAGCTTTGGTAGGATTATGGACAACATCTACCCCAAGAACTCTAGCAGTCCCTGATGTGGGCTTAAGTACCCCATATATCATCCTCAGTGTAGTTGTTTTACCTGCCCCATTGGGACCCAATAGACCAAATATGGAGCCTTCCTCAACGGAAAAACTGAGATTATTGACAGCTACCAAGTCTCCAAACTTTTTAGTTAGAGATATTGCCTCTATTGCAGCCATGGAATACCCTCCTATTTATAAAGCGTCAGCCAACTATCCCCGAGATGAAAAGGTACCTAATGCCACTATTAATGGTTCTCATCGTCATAAACCTCCTTCCGAGTAGTGGGCAATATGTACTACTAGGAATCTCCGATAATGATGTAGTTGCAGGAGGCTACTTCTATGCCTTCTATAACATGACAGCAATTCCCGGAAAGCCGATAGTGGGTTTCAAGCTATCCCTACTGGTTCCCAAAGGGTGGACTTTTAGGCCCTATAATGCCAGTGGGATAACTCCCAAGGGTGAAAAGATCAAGATAGAATGGCTAGAAAATGGAACTGCCGTCTATAGTGGGTCTGGAGCTTCCGTCGCTCATGTTGCATTCAGGATAAACGTTCCTCTGAATGAAACCGATGTGAGAAGATCCATATTTGCTAAGGGATATCTCCTAGTGAAAGAAGGAAATGGTATCAGGAGATACATAGTCACCGGAAAGAAAGAGATTTTCGTGCATAAGTGGGAACCCCTCGTCTACGTTAACCTAAGCAGAGAGGAGGTAGTACCGCCTGCTATCATAACAGCATATGTAAGAATACTTACAGCGCCTCCTCTATATCCAACTGCTATGAGAGATGTGAATTTAAGGGTTGAAACGACGACTTCAGGCCTTCTTTATAATGAAAGTGTAGAGTACTGGCCATATGGTCATGCAATAGATCTAAAGATCCCTATAAAGATATCCTCTAATGTCAACGGAGGCGAACATAAGCTGACTGTCACTCTAAGCTATGAAGTTGGGGGTAATATACTAAAGAGCACAGTCGAGTACCCATTTAAAGTCATGAAACCCTCGAAAATAGATGCAAACGCTAACATCTCGAAGATAGTAAAAGCTGGTCATCCTGTATGGGTAAATGCGAGCATCATAAACCCCTCATCTTTTACAGCACACAACGTAGAGTTACATGCTAAAGTGGGAGATATACACGAGGTCAAGAAAATAGGAGACATGGAGCCAGGCTCTCTAAAGGGAGTTTCCATTAAAATTAACCTTAAGGATGAGGGGAATTATACTTTAAGCGTCTGGGCCATTTGGGAGCAAGAATATCCGAGAGAATTTCGTGTATTAAATGTTGGCAACTATACAGTGGAGGTAGTATCTGAAGGTCTTGGAATCTCGTGGTATGTCCTTCCTCTAGTGGTGGTGATACTAGTTGCCGCGGCAGTTAAGTACAAACTTGGAAGATCTAGAAATAAGCAAACTGAAGGGGATAGTTGAGGCAAAGGGCCGCGTACTCCCTCCTAAGGGTGAGTGGGAGCTGTTTAGATTTGAAATTGGTAGCTATATCGGTATAGTATATTCTAGTGGGAGAGTTGTCTATCATGAACCCTTATCTGAGATAATAGAGCTGGCTCTATGCGAGAAAGAGGGAATAGACATAGGCTCTGATGAGGCTGGGAAAGGTGAGAGCACTGGTCCCATTGTGGTGGCTGCTGTAGCCCTAGATCAGGAAGCTAGAAGATACCTAAGAGCGAGGGGTTTACTTGAGAGCAAGTCTCTTCCCCTAAGTAGACTAGAGGAAACTAGTCTAATGATCATGAGAAAGGCAAAGGCATGGAATGTTAAGGTAATCCACCCAGAAATGCTTAAGAGACTGTGGAGGAGGGGAAATCTGAATGAGTTGCTAGCTAGTTGGCATCACGAGGTTATACAGAGGACAGTAGAGGTAGTAAGACCAAAGAGGATAATAGTGGACTCCTTTGATGACAAGAGATTGAAAGAGGAGTTGAAAGAGTTAGAGTCCATTGCTGAACTAATAATAAAACCAAAAGCTGATTTAACCTACACCTCGGTTGCTGCAGCTAGTGTGCTCGCTAGATACCATAGAGAGAGGGAAAGCATTGGTGGTACTAAGTGGAACTAGCTTGGAAGAGGGTGCTTGTATCCCATCTTCCTGAGAAACTCTATCCTCTCCTTTACATCCTTCTCCCCTTCAACTCCTGTAGGAGTACCTCCATCGATAACTCCTAAAATTCCTCTACCTTCACCTATATCGGCAACTATTACCTTTAATGGGTTAGCTGTGGCAGCATGGAGGGTTACTATCTCTGGTACCTGCTTTAGTCTAGGTAGTACGTTGACAGGCCATGCATCCTTAACCAGTATTACTAAGCAGTGACCGGCAGCTATCCTTCTAGCTCTTTCGACAGCGGCTTCCACGAGTTCTGGATCATTCCCAGCTTTCCTTATTAACCTCGGACCTGAGGACTCGCAGAACGCAAGCCCAAATTTTATTCCAGCGCAGGAATCCGATAAAGCCTCATAGACATCTTCAACTGTCTTGATGAAGTGGGAGGTTGCAAGTATTATGTTAGTACCCTCGGGAGGGGAGACATCGACTACCTCAAGCTTCAGATCCATCTCATCCAACCTCCCTTATCACACTATCTAAGGTCTCTAAAAGATTAATGAGTGCATCCTTCTTAAGTCTATAAACCCTATATTTACCCCTAACAGTCTCTTTTACTAGCCCAGCAGCTTTAAGATCCGATAAATGATGGGATATGAGAGATTGATCCTTCCCCAATATATATGAGATCAGACAAACCGGCATATCGGAGGCAGCTAACAATAGTACTATATCCAATCTAGTAGGACTTGAAAGGGCCTTTAGGGATAGGGATACCTTATCTTTGTCCTTAATACTTTCTAAATTATCTAGCGCGGCACTTATCCTAGGAATGTACTCCTCTATATCCTCTAAACACCTTTTTGGGATTCTTTTTAATACTTCTTCGGAACCTCTCATAAATTAACACCGTTGAACACGTGTTCTCTTATGTTATATTGTTTTCTTCTAGTTTAAATAAGTGACCAGGTAAATCCGAGCGAAAATGTGGGACGTAGCGATTGTAGGGGCAGGCCCATCTGGATCCGTAGCCGCTTATTTACTAGCTAAAAAGGGATACAAGACACTAATCTTAGATAAAAATTCTTTTCCTAGATATAAACCATGTGGCGGTGGAATAACACTGAAAGCAGGAAAACTGCTTAATGAGATAGGACTTCCTATTGAGCCTGTAGACGCTTTTCATAAGGAGGTGCTGGTGAAGGGCTTCGGTCTAGAGATAGAAGTCAGAGCTGGCTCGGGGGAATATGCTATAGCTGTTGTTAGGAGAAACCTCTTTGACAAGAGGCTGCTGGATGAAGCGATTAGCGAAGGAGCCGTATTTAAGAGAGCCAAAGTGTTGGGAGTTAAGAGGGAGGGAGATATAATCAGGCTTGTAGGCATCAACGAAGCATCTAGGGTGGTGGTGGGAGCAGACGGGGCTAATTCCGTTGTGGCCGTAACATCAGGCCTTAGGAGTCGCTGGTCAAGAGAGGATATAATCTTCGCAATCGAGGGAGTATCTCACCCACATGAAAAACTTACCTTCATGGTCGATGCTGCACCCTATGGCTATGGATGGATCTTCCCAAGGGGAAAGGATTCGAACGCTGGAGTTGGAGGCATGCTGGAAAAATCTAAGGAGATAAAAAGGTCATTTGACCGGTTAGCAGCTAGGTATAAGGTGGTGAAGGCTCATTCGTGGATTATCTCCATAGGAGGTCATGATAAATCTATCGCAGGCAGGTCAGTATTCTTGGTTGGAGATGCTGCCGGCTTAGCAGATCCATTAACAGGAGAGGGCCTATACTATGCTATAAGGAGTTCATTAGAAGTATC
>JAGGTZ010000085.1 GCA_021158805.1 Thermoproteota archaeon
AAAGGGCTGAGTTAGAGGTCCTCAGGAGGAAGGGGTTGAGGATGTACATTGCTTCTCACACGGGCGGTACTAATCCCATGAACCCCTTCGAGGTTAGCTACGGTTTATTGGAGAGACCATCGGATTTCGGCTTTCCCTTCGCATCGAAGTTAAAGGAGGCCAGCTATAACGGCGAAAAAATTGCTGAAATTTTCTTCAAGAGCGCTCCCTCAGGCTATGAGAGGCCATTATTCGGAGGCATCTTAGTTCACGATTATGATTTCTTCAAGAAGAGCTGGTTAAGGACACCATTGATGGGAGAGGAGAATTACTATACGGAAGAGGAGAGGGAGAGGAGGTTCCAGGCCTACGAGGAGATGGTCGGGGCTGTCTTATCCAGATCAGGGGTAAAGGTGATCACGGGAGAGGACTTCGTCGAGATGTATGAGAAGTACCTAGCTGCAACTGGCTAAGCTATGGAATCAGTAGGGGTGAACTGTCAATCAGTTAAAGGTGAGTCGATAGAGGGCAAAGGAACTACTTCCCTGCTCTGGGCTCTCACTGGAATTATCTCCTTAATAGTTGCTTTAACTACCATAGCGGCTTGCTGGATTCTAAATCCCTGGTTCGATTTCTGGAGGGACGCCTTTAGCGATTTTGGGGTGACCCGGGCTGCTGTCCGTGGCTGTACAACTGGAGTCCGATATATTCTGCCATATTCCTCCTAGCTCTCTCCATATTCATTTGTAAGGGGTCTTCACATAGGATAGAAGCTTTCTCTGGTGGGCTCTTCTTCACTTCATCGATATTTCTGGCACTGATAGGGATTTTCCCCGGAGATACGCGTCCCCATACCTTCGTATCTACCTGGTTCTTCGTACAAGCCTTCATGGCCCTTACTGCCTTGGGGATCGGGTTGCTCCTAAAAGGAGACAAAGCTAGAGGGATTTTAGTATCTTGCCTACCTGGTTCAGCTCCTTTCCTCGGCCTTCTAGTGGAGGCAATCTATGGGTGGCCTTCAGCATTGTAGCTGAGGCCGCTGGAATTGTAGTAATAGGTATTTCGCTGATCATAGCCACCTCTCACTGCTTCTGATGGGCCGTATGGATGTACATCCCAATGGAATGGCCATGTGCGCCAGATCCCTTAACTACCTAATGGTCACCATTCACTATCATATCTTCCTATCATCTCCTTTCAGCTCAGTACACCATTAGGATCCTCGTACGGATTAGACTCTAATCCGAATTCACTTACTTTGGCTTATTCAGCTTTACTTGGAATCTCGAGCTTTCGAATCAATCCTTTGAAGAACAACGTAGTGAGCGCTGTGAGCACCAGATAGATGACCGCTAACAGGGAAAAGATCTCTAGAGATTTAAAGTAGAGGGAGTTATAAGTCCTAGCCACGGAATACATTTCTTGGACGCCTATGGCAAATGCTAATGAGGAATATTGGATCATATACACGATCTCGTTTGATATACCATAAATTGCCCTCCTAATCGCCTGAGGTAGAATTATGTAGAGAACTTCCTGCAGTTTGGTCATTCCTATTGCCTTAGCAGCGAGGGACTGACCTTGGTCTATTGACATAATAGCTCCTCTCACATATTCCGAGATATATGCCCCACTGCAAAGGGAGAATGAGAGTATAGCAGATGTTACAGGGGGAAGATATATTCCGATCTCTGGCAGCCCGAAGAATACCAGAAACAGGGTTACGATTAGAGGAAAACCCCTGAATAAAGCTGAGAACCCCCTGGCAAAGGATCCTAAGATTATGCCCCCATATACCCTGCTAGCTCCTAATGCTATACCCAGAATTATTCCCAAAGGGGCAGATATTGCAACAAGCTCAGATGTAGTGAGAAATCCCATGAGTAATGAAGAGAGGTATTCAGACCAGAACTCCATCCTTGAGCCCATTCCACTTATTCAGGAGGTTTCTCACTTCATCATTCTTCGCATTTCTCAGTTCTTCCGGGCTTCCTCCTCCTATTATCCTCCCTCTATTCATAACAACTATTTCGTCAGCTACCTCATAGGCGAAACCCAATTCATGCGTAACTATTAAACTAGTAATGCCCCTCTCGGAGAGTTCCTTTATCACGAGCAGTACCTCGCTTGAAAGCCCGGGATCTAAGGCTGATGTTGGCTCGTCATAGAGCATCACGATGGGATCCATCGCTAATGCCCTCGCTATAGCAACTCTTTGCTTCTGACCTCCAGAGAGCTGAGCAGGGTATTTTCTCCAGAGTTCCTCCTCTATATGTACCCTTTTCAATGTTTCCTTTGCTTTCTTTAACGCATCCGATTTGCTCATTCCCTTCACCTTCGTCAACCCTATCATGACATTCCCTATTGCAGTTAGATGGTGGAATAGGTTGAGTTCTTGAAAAACAAACCCGATTTTCTGTCTTAACCTAGTGATATCGGCTTTAGGTGATGTTATTTCCTCGCCATCTATCCATATTCTCCCTTTATCCGGTTTAACTAGGAGATTAAGGCACTTGAGGAATGTGGTCTTACCAGCTCCACTAGGACCCATTATGACCTTCGTTTCGCCCTTCTTAAGATTTAGGCTAACACCTCTCAGAACTATAGTGTCATCATATCTTTTCCAAACATCTTCAGCCCTAAGGACGATCATCTCAATCCCTCCACCATGCCCGGGATTCTGGTTCTCTTATGTATGAAATCCATAATTCCGGTTCCAGAGAAGGTCAGTACGAAGAACAATATGCCTGCGAATAGATACGGTATCAAGGCAAGACCTGTAGCTGTTGAGACGTATCTAACTCTAGTTAAGATCTCCATGACTCCCAAAGCAAAGCATATAGCTGAATCCTTCAGTATCACTGCATACTCATTTGACCAAGCTGGGATGGAAATCCTTAAAGCCTGTGGCAGTACTATATAGAGGATCAGCTTCCTTTGGGTCATTCCTATCGCCTTCGCTGCCAAGATCTGTCCATAATCTACAGATTTGATGGAATCCTTGAATATCTGGGATTGATATGCTCCGCTCCTCATCCCCAAGACCAATATGCTCGTCTTCAAGGGATCGAGTTTGAACCCAAATGAAGGAAAAATGGCCCAGTAGAAGAGGGAGAGAAGCACAAGCAAGGGAGTTCCCCTGAAGAACCACACATAAGCATTCAAGACTTTCCCCAGCTTCTTACCTCCAAAGCTTTGGGCTATTGCAAGCGGAAGTCCTATGATGAAACCTATACCGAGACCCCCCAGTACCAATGAGGCTGTCCACAATACACCCTCGGCTATAAACGGTATGTATTGAAAAAGGGAATAGATATAGGTCATCCTAATCCCCATTTCTTGAGCAGCTCATTCCAGTAGGGACTGTTCATTAGCTCCTCAAGGGCTTCATTTATCTTATCTCTGAGCCATTTGTCTTGAGGCCTTGTAGCTATACCATAGCTGTAAGGAGCTCCTAAATTTCCTACAACTCTTAATTTGCTCTCGATATCCGGATTCTTCTTGAGGTATGGACCAAGGAATGCCGAGTCTGTTATGAGTGCGGATGCCCTTCCATCAAGGAGGGCCTCCATAGCGGATACATAGGAGTCCAGTCCAAGCTTCTCAAATTTGTATCCCGCTTTGAGGAGCCTGTCGGCCCATTCATCCGCTGTTGAACCAGATTGGACGGCAATATATTCCCCGGAGTTCAAGATCTGATCTAACGTCCTAGTATCGTTCTTCCTTACGACGACTTGGTGCACGTAGGAGTAGTACGGTATTGAAAACCATATTTTCTGGGATCTGGCCGAGTTAATAGTCATACCTGAAGCGATTATGTCTATATCTCCTCTCTCCAAGGCAGTAACGATGGTCGACCAATCCCAAGGCTTATACACGATCTTCCATCCATATTTCTTAGCGATGAGGTTTATTATATCTACGTCTAATCCGACAGGTGTTCCGTTAGGCTCTATCTTTGTGAAGGGGGGATAGTTCGCATCAAATCCATATACTATAACAACCTGGCTCCCCTCCTTAGGAGCGCTTGAGAACTTTCCTAGTTGATAGAGACAATTCTCTTGCGTGGAGACCTCCTTTGTGGGGGCTAATGTATTCGCTACCAAATAGCCGGCAGCCAGACCTACGATTATACCTAGGAGCAGGAACGCTAGTATTTTACCCATCTTTTACCCACCACCCACATATGTGGGTAGAAAGTGATTTTATTTAAAAGCTTTACCCTACTTCCCACTATTGTGGGAAGGTGGCTGAGGGAGTATATGATTTCGTTGTAATGGATTCTAGGAGTAGAGTAACCATACCTGCAAAAATAAGGAAGCTGCTTGGTCTGGCTGAGGGAATGAAGTTCCTTATGATTACAGATACTGAAAGAAGAGAGATTAGAATGATTCCACTTGTGGAACTTCAGGCAAAGGTCTATAAGCTTAGGATAATCATGATAGATACTCCAGGAGTTCTGGCTAGAATAGCTTCCCTCCTCGCAAATGAAAAGGTTGATCTTCTCATAACAGAATCAAGGACTATCAGGAGAGGGGAAACTGCCGAATGGGTAATAATTGCTGATCTATCTCAATGCAAGCTGAGCATCTCTGATTTAATTAGTAGAATTAAGGGGGTAGATCTTGTGAAGAAGGTTGAAATAACTGAGATAAAGTAATTAATTAATGATTTCCTAGTGTAATTAGATTCTTCAGCGAAAATTTATGAAGAACTTGATTTCCCTAGGAAGCTCTAGCGAATGAACAGGCACTTTAACACCAACAGCCTTAGGATGACCTCCTCCACTTCCTCTCAGCGTAGGAGTTATTTTTAAGCGTTCTATTCAAATCTATACGTCAGTACCTCCTCTCATACTAATAGAGTAGCTTACCTCTTTTCTCCCATGAGGAGGTGGCCCTTAACTAATCTGCCTTTGTCAGGAAGTAGATCTCCCCCTGAAATGGGTGAACTATTAAGACTTCTACCATGCGCTGAGCTGCAAAACTACAAGCCCTCTTCTGAAACGAGTCCTACAATTAAACCTCAAAGTTTTATTAGTTCCCTGATCTTCTACTAAAGAAGATGTCGCGTTGGAACTGGCTCATTAGCCCCCTAACAGCAAGATTTGGAAAGGACTTAGTATCAGTGGTGGTATTTGGTTCCTTTGCCAGAGGAGAGGCAAAGGAGGGAAGCGACTTAGACCTGTTAATAGTTCTCA
>JAGGTZ010000143.1 GCA_021158805.1 Thermoproteota archaeon
CTAATAGAGGGTACCTACAGCTTGAGCGATAGTACTGACATGAAAAGACTACACAAGATATTCGGCAATATAACTCTCTATAGAAATGGTACGCTTCTTCTTAACTCTACGACTCTTGTTCCAGGGGGTTCTTCTACTATTAAGTTAGGAGAGGCCTCTATAGAGGTATCTTACCTGTCTAAAGGGATTATAACCTTGAAAACAACTGCTTTAGCCAACGAGAATAATATCTCCTTTCCAGCGGATGCTTTTATCAGTAAGATCGTGAGGAAAGACGGGTACATCTATATATTTGATGCACTAAAGCCCTCGTGGAGAACAAGAACAGCCAGAGTAGACGACAGCTATATAATAGTTCTCCCTCCGAGGTGATTTCTCTGGGTAGAAGGCTAATTGAAGTTGAAGCCGATGTAGGCTTCGAAGTGTGGGCAGATAATCTCAATGCTCTATTTGAAGAGGCAGCTCTTGCTATGTATGAAGTTATGGTAGATACTAGTAAGGTAGAACCGATTGAAGTAAGGGAGATAGGTATAAAATCAGATCAGTTAGATCTCCTCCTTCATGAGTGGCTGTCAGAACTTCTATTCATTACCGATGTCGATGGCTTGGTCTTCTCTAAGTTTGAAGTGAATATAGATGGTTCCGAGCTCTTCGGGAGAGCTATGGGAGAAAAGATAGATCCTTCCAAGCACAGCCCAAAAACCGAGGTGAAGGCCATTACATATTATAAGCTCAGAGTAGTAAAGGAGGGAGACATCTGGCGAGCTACGGTAGTTCTTGACATATAAATTGGCATAGCAGAATACCTAATTACTACCTATTCTGGAGGGTCCATATAAACCATATATGACCACACTTCCTTGATTACCCTTCTGGGGAGATACCAAACTTTAATAAACCCCCAACTAGGTCTTCTGATGGAAAGTTATTGAGGTGCTTGAAATGCCAAGGAGACATGGTTCGCTACAGTTCAGTCCTAGGAAGAGGGCTAGGACCCAGAAGGCTGTGTTCAGATCATACCCTGAACTATCCCTTGAACAGCCGACTCTAGTAGCTTTTCCGGGCTATAAGGTAGGAATGGTACATATTCTCATGAAAGAGGATAGACCGGGGAAGTTAAACATAGGACAGCCTGTCGTACTTGCCTCTACAGTGGTAGAAACTCCTCCCATACAAATTGTTGGTTTTAGACCCTACAAGGGGACCTACTATGGGCTGAAACCCATAACTACCGTGATAAAAATAGATAAAAACGACGTAATTTCTAGAACCCTCACAGTCGGAGATGGCGTTGATAACTTAGATGAGGCGCTATCGAAGGTCGAGGCAAGCGTAGATCAAACGGAAGAGGTAAGGGTATTAGCATATACTCGACCCGACTTAGCAGGCATCCACAAAAAGAAGCCGGAGTTCCTAGAGATACCGATTAAAGGTGGATCCATGGAGGAGCGAATAGAGCTAGCCAAGTCGCTCGTGGGTACTCGGATGAAGGTAACTGAAGTCTTCAGGGTTGGTCAGCTAGTGGATGTCACGGCTGTTACGAAAGGTCATGGTTGGCAGGGAGTAGTCAGGAGATTTGGCGTAGAACTATTAAGACACAAAGCCGGGAAGGGTAGGTGGAGGGTTGGAAGCTTAGGCTCCAGACATCCACCCTATGTAACATGGAGGGTACCTAGGGCTGGTCAGTATGGTTACCATAAGAGGACGGAGTACAACAAGAGGATACTCATGATGGGCGACCTCAGCGAGGAGGGCCACATAGATATCACACCTAAGGGTGGGTTTAAGAACTATGGGATCTTGAAGAGCCAGTATGTCGTGCTATCGGGATCTGTTCCGGGGCCTGCGAAGAGATTTGTATTTATGAGACATCCAATAAGACCGAGATACGATGAGCTTCCAGAACCCGAGATAAGTTATGTTAGTTCTATAGGGTGGATAAAGAGGTGAATGGCATGAATTCAGTCCCAATATTCAACTTGGAAGGCGAAAAAGTCGGTGAAATAGAGCTACCTCGTATATTCAGTATGGAAGTCAGACCAGATGTGATAAGAAGAACATACCTATCCCAATTAACTGCTAGGATTCAGCCTCAAGGCAGAGACCCATTGGCCGGACTTAGGACATCTGCTGAGTCTTGGGGGGCGGGCCATGGTGTGGCTAGAGTCCCCAGGGTGAAGGGAAGAGGCTATCCAGCTGCAAGTAGGGCTGCTAGAGCCGTAATGGTGGTTGGAGGTGCAAAGACAACGGCTCCAAGGTCTTGGAAGGTCATCTGGGAGAGAGTAAACAAGAGGGAGAGGAGACTAGCGATACTCTCGGCGATAGCTGCTGCATCTCGCCTCGACTTAGTAAAATCACGACATAGAGTTGACTCCCTAGAGCACGTACCACTAGTCGTCGAGGATAGCCTAGAGGGAGTTAAGAAGACATCCCAGGTATATTCTCTCTTAACCAAATTGGGATTGAAAGACGAGCTAGATAGAGCTAAAAAGAGGTTTAGAAAGATAAGGGCTGGAAGAGGTAAGATGAGAGGAAGACTGAGACAAAGGGCTAGGGGACCACTGATCATATACCTCAATGAGGGGTCACCCATAGCTAGAGCTGCGAGAAATATTCCTGGAGTAGATATTGTAGCACTCAGAAACCTCAGCGTGATACATCTGGCTCCTGGTGGCACTCCTGGGAGGCTCACCATCTGGACTGAGGGTGCCCTTAGGGCAGTAGAGGAGGTGATGGGCCTTGTCTAAATTCGATCCCTATAAAATTTTGAAAGCGCCTATCTCAACGGAGAAGGTTGTTAGGATGATAAACGAGGAGAATAAGTTAGCTTTCTATGTAGACAGGCGTGCTAATAAGAAAGAGATAAAGAGGGCAGTAGAGGAGGCTCTGGATGTTGAAGTAGAAAGGGTCTGGACATTGATAACGATAGATGGAAGGAAGAAGGCCTACGTCAAACTAAGTCCCGAATATAGGGCATCCGATATCGCAGCTAAGCTAGGTATATTAGGGTGATATGAATGGGTAAACGTATTCTCGTTCAGAGGAAGGGTAGGGGAGGTATACAATTCAGATCTAGGGCTCATTTGAAGATAGCCCCGGCCAGATATCCACCACAAGTAGGGCTAAAGACTGTCGTTAGGGGTGTCGTTAAGGGAATCCTCCATGAGCCAGGCAGGCACACACCTATCTCTCTCATTGAGCTGGAGGACGGTACAAAATTCTACTACGTAGCACCAGAGGGAATCTACGAGGGCCAGGAAATAGAGATCGGTCTTGGGGCTGAAATCAGAACAGGGAATATACTTCCACTCTCTCAGATCCCGGACGGAACTCTGGTCTCTAATGTGGAGATAAGGCCGGGTGACGGGGGTAAGATAGCTAGGAGAAGTGGTACTTATGCCTTAGTGTTCTCTCATGATGGAGATAAAGTTATACTGAGGCTACCCTCCAGGAAGGAGAAGATAGTGGATGGTAGCTGTAGAGCTACTATAGGAATAGTGGCTGGTGGCGGTAGGATAGAGAAACCATTCATGAAGGCAGGACTCAAGTATTACCATGAGAGGACGCATCCAAAGAGATGGCCTGTGGTAAGAGGCGTTGCCATGAACCCGGTAAGCCATCCCCATGGAGGTGGATCTCATAAAAGACCAGGTAAACCAACTACTGTGGCTAGAACAGCACCACCTGGCCAGAAGGTTGGTCATATAGCGGCTAAAAAGACAGGAAGGGCTAAGAGGAGGGCCGGACTGTAATACTGGGTAACCCCAAATTTTTATTTCTCATTACACATTGTTGAGGTGGAAGATTATGTCATCAAGGGAGTTCAGATATAGGGGATATACGTTAGAGGAGTTACAAAATATGACTCTGGATGAGTTAGCTGAGGTAATGCCAGCTAGAATAAGGAGGACTCTGAGGAGGGGCCTCTCTCCTGAGAATCTCAAGCTACTGGAGAAGGTCAGGAAATACAAGAGTAAGGGGATAGATAAGGTAATCCGAACTCATAGGAGAGATATGCCGGTATTACCGGAGATGGTTGGGGCTAGAATAGCTGTTCACAATGGAAAAGAGTTTGTAGAAGTAAAAATAGTACCTGAGATGATAGGACATTACTTAGGAGAATTTGCGATGACTAACAGGATAGTTAGACATGGAAGACCGGGTAAGGGCGCTACCAGATCAAGTAAGTTCGTCCCACTGAAGTAACCTCCTTTATATTCCGGGGTACCCTTTTTTACATAGGCCGGGGTGGCCGAGCCAGGACCAAGGTGCCCGCCTTGAGAGCGGGTGGCCCACCGGGCCGCGAGGGTTCAAATCCCTCCCCCGGCGCCATTTCTTCATTTACTTAACGTTGGGAAGCAACTCGGGGGCATTTCTCATTACCCCGACTCTGGGCTTCTCGAATTTATTGATCTCTCTATCTATAGCCTCCTGTAAGCTACCATACCACTCAAAGCCAAGAGATCTAGCTTCTTGCTCAGATATTCCCTCAGATACTAAGACAACCTTTATCCTAGATCTGATCTTCGACCATACCATCGAGTTAGCGGCACCGACAGGGTCACTTACTAGACCACTTCTAACCCTCCTGTCTATCTCCTCAGGCGTTAACCTCGCTAGCTCTAAGACCTCGGGGTGTGTTCTTGCCACTCCCTCAGGACAGGGGGTAAGCAGTATTAAGGTTCCTCCTTCCCTTAAGACCATGTCTGCTGGATATAGAGACTTATGTGCCTGCCAGAACTCTATATCGGCTGGATAGCTACTAGCAATGACCAGATCTAGATTCGACGGGGTCTTTACTTCATATACTTTCCTTGCTTCTCTCACCCCCTCTCTAAACACTTCGCTAACGGTTCCAGCTCCTATCCAGGTGACATTACCGGTACCATCCACTACGACATTTATTAAGCCCCTGAGCTTCGCCCTTTCTGCTACAATATCCATGAGATCTCTCACCTGATTCTTCTCTACGCCTAGAAAACTCCTTCTGAGTCTGGCGCTAAGTAGATGCATTTCACCAACGGTCTTTTCACCGGAAATTCCAGGGAGAATTATCTTCGAGCCGCCTGAGAAGCCGGATACGTGATGTGGCACTATCATCCCGACTCCTATGGCAATATCGACCCTCTCAATTTCCTTGTTAACCTCTATTGGCGATCCATTCGGCATCACCCCAACTTTAACGAGCTTCTCCGGGTCTCTGAAGTCGGGTTGGATAACTTCTACCCTATTCATGGCTTCACCATACTTATCAACTAGCTCTTGCTGTGTCATGGGTCTATGGGTCCCTAATGCCACTAACAAAGTGATATCATCATCCCTAACCCCCTTCTCATTCAAATAGTCCAA
>JAGGTZ010000110.1 GCA_021158805.1 Thermoproteota archaeon
ATATGGAAGAAGTCACGTTACAGGGCGTGTACAAAGCCCTATCTAAACTTACAGAGTTAGGTTTAGTTAAGAGCAGACAGGTGATGTCCAAGAGAAGAAAGATAAGACTATATAGTGTCCCTAGGGGTTAGAAGAGATGTTAGATGAACTTAAGGACCAGCTAAAAGAGGCATTGATAGATCTGGACGAGGAAAGATTCTCTAAGGTACTGAAGGAATTACTATCAGCAGGAGAAGAACCATGGAGCATTATTTTGGGGCCTATGAGTGAGGCGATGGAGGAGATCGGGAAACTCTATGAGGAAGGTGAGTATTTCATAGCAGAAATGCTTGTGGCAGCTGATATATTCAAAAAGGCCTTGAAGGAAATGAAAATAGAGGAGATGGAGTCGGATTCCTCGCTCGGCGTTGTAGTAATAGGTACCGTTAAGGGCGATGTACACGATATAGGAAAGAGCTTAGTTTCTACCATGCTGAGGGCTGCCGGCTTCAAGGTAATTGATCTTGGAGTAGATGTTGATGCTGACAAGTTCATTGAGGCCGTAAAAGAATATGATGCGGACATAGTGGCCATGAGTGCCCTCCTTACGACCACTAGGAACTATATGAAGGTGGTGATAGATCGCCTAAAGGAGGAAAACCTTCGAGATAGGGTAAAGGTCCTCATAGGTGGACTATCAACCACTAAGGAGTTTGCCAACGAAATAGGGGCTGATGGATGGGGAAAGAATGCAATAGATGGTGTTGAAGTAGCTAAGAAGCTAGTAGGCTTTTCTTAGGCTAGGTTCCCTCCTTTTTAACAAATATACTATTCAACCGGATGAAGTTCTCCCTGAAAACTAGGAGAGCTGATATGGACAGTGGTATGATCTTTTTAATAACCGGGGTTAGGTAGGGGAGATGAAGGGCTCCAAACAATCCTTGGCCGGTATAATAGCAATACTTGGCGTGGCGGCTCTGTGGGGTGGCACCTTCACGGCAATGAAGTCCGCATTTTCATCGGCGGATCCAATGCCCTTCCTATTCGTCAGATTCATTTTTTCCCTGGTTTCCCTAGCTATAATACTCAAGCTGATGGGGAGAAGGCCTAGATTCTCTTTAATGGGAATCTTGGCCGGAATCCTGGTCTTCTTCGGATATGCGCTCCAGATGGAGGGATTAACCGGGATCTCTGCTGCTAAATCTGCCTTTATAACCGGTTTAAATGCACCCATGGTTCCATTATTAGAATTCATCATCTTTAGGAGGAAACCAACTCATAACTCCCTCTTAGCTATGCTTGTAGGAGTCCTCGGGCTGAGTCTGCTAACAGGAGCCATTCACGGTATCCCGTTGAGTAGAGGCGACCTACTTACATTGTTATGTGCTCTAGCCTGGGCTCTCCAGATAGTAATAGTGGATAGAGCTGTGAAAGGGCTAGATCCCCTTGATCTGACCATTAACCAAGCAGTTCCTACTCTTGTACTCTCAGGTATGGCCATTCCAATCATGAATGAATGGGACATCCCCCTCAATATCACTGTCCTATCGGCTGCTCTTTATACGGGCATTCTAGCGACAACCGCAGCCTTCTTCCTTCAGGCATGGGCACAGGAGAGGATACCTCCGGAGTCTGCTGCCTTAGGTCTTATGGGAGAACCAATGTTCGCCTACCTATTCTCATGGCTCCTCTTAGGTGAGATCCTAACCCCCATACAAGTATTAGGTGCGTTGCTCATCTTAGCTTCGATCCCTCTCGCTACAAAAGATTCTGTCAGGTAGGTCTATGGGAGCTACTGTTTATAACAATCCCTTCATATTCTACTTGGTGCAGTCATGGGAAAGGCTACCACCGGACTGCCGGGGCTGCTGCGTAGAGTTAAGTGGGAAATGGACACCTTCTCTTGGATCCAACTATTGATAGTCTTGGTATCATTCACGGCCTTCTTAATCATACCATTGCTTTCAGTCATAGTCCGATCATTTTACTCCTCAGGAGGGTTCTCTCTATACTGGATCCAGGCTATACTCACAGATCCATTCTACTTTCCCCTAAGACTGAGATTGACAGAGCAGTTCCCCTTCATCTCTCTAGAAGGAATAAAAGGGAGCCTCTATGAAGTGATAAGATATCAAACCGCCAGAGGGGAAGAGACAATAGTATACCTGATGGGCTGGGATATGGGCGTTCTCGTTAATTCTTTACTAGTTGCCACATTTACCACACTATTCTCAACTTTACTGGGGTTCGCATTAGCCTTTATATTCGCTAAGTACAGGTTTCCAGGCTCAGAGATCCTGAGAATAGTTACACTAGTTCCTCTGCTATCTACGCCCTTCGTGGGGGCTATAGGCCTGAAGAAAATGATAGTCGCCGATGGAGTTCTCAATGTACTGTTCCACGATATACTTGGAATTATCCCCTTTAAGATAGAGATCACTGGCTTACCGGCAGTAGTAATGGTCCAGACACTTCTGTTCTATCCCATAGTGATGCTCAACGCTTACACTGCCCTCATAAGCATAGACCCGTCGCTAGAAGAACAAGCCATAAACATGGGGGCGAGCGGGTTCAAGTTATTCAGGACTGTCACCCTACCGCTAGCTACTCCCGGGGTGGAGGCAGGTGCACTCTTGGTCTTCATATTATCTTTAGAGGATCTCGGGACACCGATAGTGTTCAAAGGCACCACGGCTGAAAAGGTCCTCACGTTCCAGATCTTCAATAGAATATTTACACCGGCAGGACTTATCTCTCAGGAGGCCACGACTCTGGCGATGATCCTCTTGGTGATTTCAGGCCTAGTGTTCGTGGCAGTCAGGAGGTATGTGAGTCTGAAGAGATATGCGATGCTTGGAAAGGGCGGGATATGG
The DNA here is from genome assembly GCA_021158805.1 of Thermoproteota archaeon. Taxonomy (GTDB): domain Archaea; phylum Korarchaeota; class Korarchaeia; order Korarchaeales; family Korarchaeaceae; genus Korarchaeum. The sequence continues at coordinate 2,853 of JAGGTZ010000110.1, forward strand.
AGACCTAGGAGGAAGAAACTCTCCATCAAGACGACGATCCTAGTCTACATGTTCGTATTTGTTGTTCTATTCTTCGCAACCCTTCCTCACATAGGAGTTGCATTACTTGCATTCGCTAAACAATGGGGTCCGACGCTTTTGCCCTCTAGCTTTACCCTTGACAACTTCATTGCTGTATTCACGGACGAGGAAGCCAGCAGGACTATAATGAATAGCATCGTCTATTCATCGATAGCTACCGGTTTCATGATAGTTTTAGGAGTCAGTGCTGCATACCTCGTCTCTAGGAAGAAGGGACTACCGGGCATAGAGACATTAGACCTCCTAGTCACAATACCTATAGCAGTTCCAGGCATAGCAGTGGCTACAGGCCTCTTCCTCACTTATTTAGGTACGCCCTTAAGCCCAACCATAAGCGGAGCCCCCCTTCTGATAGCATCCTACACGATTAGAAAAATACCCTTCACGGTTAGGGCTGTTTACTCGGGCCTAGAACAAACAGATAAGGAATTAGATGAGGTAGCATGGACTGTTGGTGCTGACAGAACTAGGACATTTTTCGGCATTGTGATGCCCATGATCCTCATAAATGTGATAGCTGGGGGAATGCTATCCTTCATATATTCCATGTCTGAGGTAAGCACGGGAATAGTAGTTGGAGATGCAAACCACAGGGATGCTCCGATGACTTGGAAGATGTATGACATGCTCTTCCACGGACTCGCGGGAGGAACATTCCAGCCAGCCGCCTTGGGTTTCATGCTCATGTCCCTCCAGTTCGTGTTCATAGTTGGTGCTAACTTGCTGTTGAGGAAGAGGGCAACAGCTCTGATCGGATTATGAGGTGGTATTTATGGTATCTATAAGGACTGAAGACCTGACGAAGGTCTTTGGAGAAGTTATAGCTGTAGATCACGTAAACCTTGAGATAAAGCATGGCGAGTTCTTCACACTCCTCGGTCCATCTGGTTGCGGCAAAACGACCTTCTTGAGATGTATAGCTGGTCTAGAGCTACCTGAGGAAGGAAGGATATTCTTTGACGATCAAGATGTGACTGAGGTACCACCCCACCTCAGGAACGCCGGCATGGTGTTCCAAAACTATGCACTATGGCCTCATATGAGCGTATTTGACAATATAGCATATGGGTTGAAGATAAGGAAGGTTCCCAAAGATGAGATAGAGAGGAGGGTCAAGGAGGTCCTAAAACTAGTGAAATTAGAGGGGCTTGAAAACAGAACACCCCATCAACTTTCAGGAGGTCAGCAACAGAGAGTAGCACTTGCCAGAGCTCTCGTAATAAACCCGAAGGTCCTGTTATTTGACGAGCCCCTAAGCAACTTAGATGCAAAGTTAAGAGTTGAGATGAGGGCTG
>JAGGTZ010000125.1 GCA_021158805.1 Thermoproteota archaeon
CCGATATAGCTGATACATTTGGCGTCTCGGCAGTCCCTCATAACGTTATTGCAGTTAGAGAAGGAGGGAAAGAAATCCCTAAAGATGTATCTGTTGGATTACAACCCGAAGAGAAGTATGCATCTGATCTAATTAAGGCTCTGAGAGGCTAAAGGATGAATTTCAATGTTTTGCTTACTAATGATGACGGTTTGCATTCAGCTCCCTTTAGAGCATTTTGGATAGGACTTTTGGAGGTTAAACTCGGAAATATCACAGTTGTTGTCCCAGAGCATGAAATGAGCGCGGCTGGGAAAGGAATAACGCTACATAAACCTCTCAGGATAAGAAAGCTCCCAGTGAAGGTGAGAGGGTTTGGTTACAAGGACGCATATACAGTAAGTGGGACTCCTGGCGATGCTGTAACAATGGCCGTCAGGTTCATAATGGACATCAGGCCCGACATAGTTGTATCCGGGATAAATGTAGGGGATAACATAACTTTAGATAACATCTTCACCAGCGGGACTATTGCTGCAGCCCTACAAGGTACAATTTTAGGGATAACTTCTACCGCTTTCAGCGTTGAAATACCTATTGGCGAGCCAACTAGGCCTATCGATAGGTTCCTGCCCCATGCTAGACTAGCCGCGAGAATCGTAAAATGGCTATTAGAGAGGGGCTTACCTGATGGAGTTGATCTGCTGAATGTCAACTTCCCATATAGGATCTCGGAGGACACGCCTGTCAGAGTTACTAGGCTGGCAAAAGTGAAGTTTGAGAACTACGTCTTAGAGAGAATAGATCCTAGAGGTAATCCCTACTATTGGCTCGGTGGCAATCCCGTTCCGGTAACCGAGATGGACAGGGGGACTGATCTCTACGCACTTACCGTAGAGAGAGCTGTATCAATAACGCCCATTTCATTGAATATGAGCATCCAAGAAGTTAACTGTGATGAGTTTAACAGGAGAGTTAGAACAGCCTTAGAGGAGATTAACTCACTTGCCAGGTATCTGGAAGATAATCTAACAAAAATAATAAGGGGGTTAGATATTAAGGAGAGTTAAGCCATCTTTTTCTAGATCTCTTCTCAGTTCTCCTTTTAATTCCAGTATTGCTATCTCTCCCGTTCCTCCTATATAACCCTCCATTAGATGACCAGCTACTGAACCCTCCTTATCCCCAAGCACTACGTGTAAATGAACGAAGGGCCTTCCATCTTTTATGCTTACATTACCCATCAAAGAAGCAAGTTCCATGGGCTTATCTACTTCAAATGAATCGTAAGCCTGTTTTTCTGGTACAAAGACAGCAAGCTTTGCCCTACTTAGAAGGCCTATACCGTTAATTAAGGCAGCTTTTATTCCCTCGCGTTCACACGCATTTACTATCGATGAGATAACCTCCTCTCCTCTATCTATCCTCAACAAAATAACTCTCTTTATGTCGAAAGACTTCACCTAACCACCTCCCTTAACTTGGATGGGATACATTATAGGTGTTGAACCTCCCGTACTTACGATCATAGTTGTATTTGCCTTGGCTATGTCCTTAAGCCCCTCCAAATAGATGACTAGAGGGGCTATATCTTCCGGTCGAGCTCCGGAGTTGACGAGGATCCTTATAGACTCAGCAGTACCATTTGCTATAATTATCCTAGACTGAGCCTCACCTCTCGCTTCTAGTACTTTCGCTGTAGCTGAGGCATTTGCTAGTATTATCGTCCTGTTTCTATCATAGTAAGCAGCTATCATCCTCTGTTGAGAGGTCAGTTTCTCTTGGATAGCTTTCAGAAATTCTTCAGGCAACTTTATGTTCCTTACATACACCTCATCTATCACTATCCCGCCAGCTGTAGTCTCATCTTGGCTTAGGATATTCTGTAATTCATCGAATATCTCACCACTGATCTTATCTCTAGCAACTGGGACTTCAGCAGCCTCGTACTTGGAAAGTACGTCCCTGGCAATCTTTCTTATCTCCGGAATTATGAGCTTTTCCTCGTAATCTAAGGCAGGATAAGATTCCACAATCTTAGGTACCGCGCTAGGGATTATATGCCATCTAACTGTTAAGTCTATCCATGCTTGAAGTCCATCCTTAGTTAGGGATTCTATGGCAGGATAATCTCCTATTGCACTTCCATAACCATGCTGTACGGCAGTTACGTCAGTCCACATATGCACGGCATCCGTGGCAATATAGATCCTCTTAACAGACTGCCAGGGGAGCTTAAAGGCCACCCTCGGTCCTATGAATGGCTCCGATATCTTTCCTGTGAATGGATCAACTGTAACAGCAGCATATCCCAATTCCACGGTGAATACGCTGAGAAATAGCACTATAATTATCAGTATAACGATCCCCGCGAAGAGTATGACTCTACCGCTCACTTTAGGCTGATAGGGCAATTCTGGAGTGTATACCGGTATTTCATCATCTCGTCTAGGCACCTTTCATCCCTCGTTAATGACCCATTGCTAGGCTTTATAATACTGCTAATCAGAGTAGCTAGTGACTCAGGGCTTCATACATGGTATGGAAGCCCCCTCTCCTCTTCCTCAGGCCTATACTCTCTACTTTCTTCTCCTAAGCGTATCTCTTCTTTAATCATCTCCTCAGCAACCTCAGCCTCCCTCTCTAATTCTTCTAAGTCTATGTTAAGTTCGTACACCTTGTTTAGAACTTCTAATACCATTTTAGAGGCCTTGGGATCTGGAAAAGCCCCACTAGTTGTACCTAAGAGGCATGCACTTCTAATCCCCCTAAGATCAGCTAGCCCGACGAGTAAACCAGCAGCTCCCGTCACATAACCTCCAGTTAGAGGCTTGACATCAGCCTCTTTTCTTAGGATTGTCATGAATTCATCGTCATTTGTACATGCAAATACGCCTTTAACATCCGGGGATCCCGGAACATAACCGCCCATAGTTATTACTGTCTCTACACCTAGCTCCTGAGCGTAGTCAAGGACCAACTCACCGATCCTGTACTGGCCGAAGGCAATGGGTTGAACCTCGGATGTTAGGACTAGTATGTCGTTCTTTCCTCCTTTAATGAAATAGATCTCATAGGAGGGAGGTTGAACTTCGTTCTCCTCTACTCTAACGCCAGATGATCCGTCAGGTAATGGCAGATAATCACTATATATGACTGCCACTTTCTCGGCATTAAACTTCCTAATGAGATAACTTGCCGCTATCTTACCGACTAATCCAAGCCCAGGAACCCCTTGTATTAGTATCGGATTCTTTGGCTTAATTTCCTTAATTTTAATTAGTTCAACGTACCCCAATGAGTACCCCGGTCCTTAGAAGCTCAACTCAATATTAAATCATAGACCCGAAGATGGGGTCAGTATGGAGTATGTTGTTATAGGCCATGGAACTGCTGGTCAAACAGCTTCAGCTGTTTTAAAGAAAGTAGATCCTGACTCAAGGGTTTACGTCATAGAGAAGGGTAGATATGTTTCAAATCACCCCTGCTCTCTCCCTATGGTACTGGGAGGTAGATTGGAGCTAAAAGCACTCGAAGAATCCGCCCTCAAGGGCAGAGTGAACCTGATCTTAGGAGCCAAAGCAGACTACATTGATCTTGAACGTAAGGTGGTCAGATATGAGAAAGATGGATCTAAGGATGAGCTTCCATATGACAGACTAGTTCTTGCTACTGGGCTTAAACCGACGTTTCCCCGAGTAGAAGGCTTAGATCTGGAAGGGGTCGGGACAGTATGGGACATAGAGAGCGTAGCTAAACTGTTAAAGATCTTAGGGAATAAGGTTGTCGTTGTAGGGGGGAGCGCAACTGGTATAGAGGTTGCTTCCGAGTTATCTAAAACAGGCAGAGAGGTAGTTCTCATAGAAGCGTTAGAACAGCTCATGCCCGGTAAACTGGACCTACCTATCTCCTCATTAGTCGCGAGGGAATTGACTGAAATGGGAGTGAAGGTGATGCTCAAAACTAGGCTAGAGGGGCTTGAAGGAGAGGGAGGAAAACTAAGGCGTGTAAAGACGAACTCAGGGACAATAGAGGCAGATACGGCGGTAATAGTAACTGGAGCGAAGCCAAACTCAGATCTAGCCTTGAAGTCAGGCCTTAAGATTGGTGAAACTGGTGCTGTATGGGTAGATGATTATATGTTCACTTCTGACCCAAATGTGCTCGCTGCAGGAGATGTAGCAGAAGTAAGGGACTTCGTAACAGGAGAGCGTGTAACTACAGGCTTAGCATCAACAGCATTAGTACAGGGAAGGATAGCTGCTGAGAATGCTGCAGGTATGAGGGTAAAGTATAGAGGCGCACTATCACCATACATAGTACCTGTAGGAGATTATTGGTTCGGAGGAGTTGGTATATCGGCTAGCAAGGCAGACTCCTTAGGGATAGAATATCTCTCATTTAGGTTTGCCGGTTCGGATCTACCTAAGTATATGCCGGGCAGGGATAGGTCTGTGATTTGGTTGATAACCGATACCGAAGGACGAATACTAGGTGCTCAAGTTTTCGGTAGAAGGGATGTCAGGGGGAGGATCCTATTCATAACAGCAGCTATATACGCCGGCTTTAAAGTACAGGATATCAGAGTAATGGAATTTGCATATCAACCTGAGCTCTGCGACGTATTAGATCCAGTGGTGGTTGCATCTGAAGGCATGTCTAGGAAGTACAGGCTACTCCTTTAACTTACCAGAAGATAGCTTGCCTAAGAGACCCTTAGGTTCTTTATTCACCCAATATACCTCTTTACCTAAGATTCTTACTAAAAAAGCCAGCAGAGATATATCTGGATGCCGGCATTCCCCGTCTACGACGAAATAGTCTATTGAGAGGATCTTTGCTATAATCTCTTTGATGTCCTCCTTATCAGTATCTATAACTACAGAGACATCACTTGGGCCACATCCATTTAGAACCCCAGACTTCCTCATGAACACTCCCCCGCAAGATCTATTAATCGCCTGATAACACTCCTAGGATCTTCTAAATCCTCTAACATTCCTCTCGTATCTACAACAAATCTATCTGGATCCCTAAGGATACTACTTACTAATTTTCTCCCCTCATCTAGATTATAGACCCTCCATATAGGAAAACCTCTCTTAGCTAGGTACTCATTCACATGCAATCTAACTTTCAAAGGGAATGTAGAAATGGAAGGAGTGCCCAGCAAAGCAGACTCTCTTGCCATAGTCCCACCTCCAGTTACGACCAAGGAAACCCTACTGAATAATGCCAGGGTATCTACAGGTTCATGGAGTATAATTATCCTATTTCCATAAGATCTACGGAGATACTCCACCTGACTCTCATATCTGGGCTTAACTAGCACCTTCGCTCCGGCCTCAAGGATGCTGTCTATTAACCTTAAGGAGATAGAGTCCCCCTTACCAAGTAAATAGGAGGCTCCTGTTTCCTCAGGTCTTATAAAGACTACGAATTCTCTTTCCTTGGGAGAATGTCTAGTTATGAAATCCTTTACCCAAGCGACCTCATCAACGCCATCGTAGGGAACTAAACTACATCTAGAGGCTCCTAGCTTTAAGATCTCTTGATCGGGCACAGCCCTAGGGTACACTACCCTCCAAGATAATGGAAATGTTAACCTCGCTACATGATAGGCATGTGGCGTGTCGTTCAGAGTGATTGACTTAATCGATAGCCCAAATGCAACTCTAACGGCCTCTGGAGATGAGAAAGAAATGAGAAAGTCGGGGTCGTATTGACTAGCTAGTTCAGCTAACGAGCTAACCCTTTCTGCATAAGCTAATAGCTTATCCCTGAGATCCCTGCTGCTATACCTCCCAATTACTAAGTAGCTCGCTCCTAATTTGCCCAGTAGCCTAACAGTTTCCGAAAGACCCTTACACGTCATTAAATAATCTGCTTTCAGGTAGTTTGCAATCGATGTCATCAGCCTAGCTTGTTTAGGAGTGATGACATCAAACCATATCCTCATCATTAGGACCTTCTTGACTGATTTTCTTCTCCTGAAGGGATATCATAGTCTCATTGAGGAACTTAAGCCCCTCCTCTAATAATTTTCTACCAGACTCGGTTATCTCATAGTAGTTTCTCATTTTACCCGTCTCCTCACCTTTCTTCTTAGACATCCTAACGTATCCTTTAGACTTTAGAGATCTCATTACCATGTAGGCAGTAACTCTTGCTGGCCTCCAACCAAATCTCTCTTCTATTAGATCGGAGATCTCATAGGGATAAGCAGGTCTCTCCTTTAATATAGACAAAACGTATAGCCACAGATTCTCCTTAGTTAGCTTATCAACCAATCTCTGGAGAGGAGGTGGGAGCTTAGCCGACGTACTCCGTGGACTCATCTACACCACCACGCTGCATTTCCTCTCTTATCTTTTTCTCAATTTCCTTTATTAACTCACTCTTTATCCTCTCGATCTCTTCTATTTGCCTATCTATGATCTTGAAATCTATTCCTAGGGAGAATGTCTTGTTTAGTACCTCTAACACTGCCTTAGCAGCCTTAGGATCAGGTGAGTAATCAGGGGCAACTCCACTCACAACTACACTATTAAGTCCTCTTATCTTAGATATAGCTAATACAGAGCCAGCTAAACCTATTACGGACTTTATTACATCCTGCTTAATAGCACCCGCTTCTAAGAACTTTCTTAGCAGGTCTTCATCGCTTCCGAACACAAGGGCTTTCCTGGCTAGGCTTTCGTCTACGAATCCAGTGACTACAACTATTTTCTTTGTACCCATTTTCATAAGGAACTTCATTATCTCGCTGGCTACCTCCATCCCACCCCAGGGTAGGGGCTGCACATCGCTCGTTGCTAGGGCAATTCCCTCTTCTTCCAGATTGAATATTGAAACGGAAGGTATGACAAATTTTCCATCCTCTAAGACGGAAATACCAACCATATTATTAGGAAACATGAGATGTTCAGAGTATATCTTTGCTACTGGGACAGGTTCCTTCTCCTTGATTAGGTACGTTAGAACCTGTTCTCCTACATTAGCCATGCCTGGAAATCCCAATATCGCTATTTCTGCCTTGCTCGGGGCCGTTATCTCCTTTATTTTCACCCAACCCATAATCATTACCCTTTCACTACATACGAAGCGCGTATTAAATAAGAGGGTATTTAGAGCTTATATGAGGAAGGCAATACTCGTCATCCTAGATGGGCTAGGCGACAGGCCTAGTCCATTGTTGAAGTGGCTTACCCCTTTACAGAGTGCTGAGATACCCAATTTGGACCTAATGGCATCAAAAGGCCTCATAGGGATGCAGTATCCAATAGCTCCTGGAGTACCTCCGGGTAGCGATACTGGCCATCTATCCCTCTTTGGATACGATATTACTGAAGAGTATCCCGGTAGAGGGGTCTTCGAGGCTCTAGGTGAAGGTATAGACATAGGAGATGGAGTGGCTTTCAGGGCCAACTTCTCTACGGTAGAGGAAAGACATGGAAAACTTATAGTGAAGGATAGGAGGGCAGGAAGGATCTCGGGTGAGGAAGCAGAAAGCTTAGCCGTGGAAATAAGTGAAATGCGACTACTAGGTGGAGAAGTGAGGGCTGAGTTTAAGCATACCCTAGAACATAGGGGCTTTCTGATACTACGAGGAGAAGATCTTTCAAGTGATGTAACAGACGTAGATCCTCATGAAATAGGCTATCCTGTACTAGAACCTCTTCCAATAAATAAGAGAGCAGAGAAAACTGCTAAAGCATTGAAGGAATTCCTTCTTAAGTCCTATAATATCCTAAAAGACCATGAGATCAATAAGAGGAGGATAGAAGAGGGGAAACCACCGGCTAATTTCATATTGCCCAGAGGAGCGGCAAAAACCGCGGATTTGGAACCCTTCTCAGCTAGATGGGGATTCAGACCAGCAGCAGTGGCGGCAGGTCCAATGTATAAGGGCATAGCTAAGGCCCTAGGATTTGAAGTTTATCAGCCTAAGGGTGCGACGGGACTACCTGACTCAGATTTCTCAGCTAAAGTCAGTAAAGCCTTGGATCTACTTTCAGAATTTGACTTTGTCTACTTACACATAAAGGCCACAGATGTTGCATCTCACAAGGGAGATGCCTTACTTAAGAGGGAAATCTTAGAGAGGGTAGATCTGGCTCTAGAACCCCTGACTGACGCGTCAGAAGATGTGCTGATAGTTATCACAGGGGATCATGCTACCCCATGTACTATTAAAAAACACACCGGAGACCCGGTCCCCATATTGTTCTATGGGAAAGGACTTCCGAAGGATGACGCATCTAACTTCCAGGAACTAGACGCGCAGATAGGGGGGCTCGGATGGATCCAAGGGAATGACTTAATGAGGCTTATCCTGAATTATTCGGACAGAGCACTAGAATATGGATTAAGACCAGTTACGAAGAGAATAATGTATATCCCTAGAAAAAGCGACCTGACACCATTATCTATTTGACCAGATCCACTCCTTTTCTGATGAAGCCTTTTCAAAACTTGGAGGTTTTAAGAGATCTTTACCGAAGAAATCAGATAATTCAAGCTTGAACTGACATGCCTTACATAGATCAGCAGTCGTAGGTTCTCCACACACCTTACACCTCTTTATCTCAACCCTGGGCCTTATAGATCTAGTTATAAGGTAGAAAGACCTCAAGGCCCTAATTTTTGAGCCCGAAGCCTCGTCCTCTAACTCATCTATCACTCTCCTTATTCCTATTCTCATACCTTGTGTGAAGGGACACTTCCCTAGATGTGCTGGAATGCCTAGGGCAATAACCAATGCTGCGATCTCTCTCTCGTAAACGTATTTAAGAGGCCGGATTCGTGGTATAAGTCCCTCCTCAATCCTCCTCTCATGTCTTAATGTTTTTACTAGGGCATTTACGTCTCCTCTAGCTATATTCATTAGGGATGTCTGAACTATGTCATCGAGGTTATGGCCTGTTATAACAACACTTGCCCCGAGTTCTCTAGCAACCGCGTTGATTGCCTGCCTCCTTAAAACACCGCAATATGTGCAGACACTTCTCCTCCAGTTCTTTGGTATGTTAACCTTTATATCCTCTATGGAAATTCCATGTATATCCTCCATAGTAAACACGATGTATCTAATCCCGAGTTTCTCAGCCAATTTTTTAGCTAGCTCTATAGATGCCTTGCGATAAAAAGTACCTTCATCGATAGTTAAGGAGACCAGATTAAGTTTCATATCCGGGTGGGTATCAATAAATTCCTTCGTGATATAAAGGGCTAGTGAGCTATCCTTCCCACCTGAGTGGGCTACAACGATCTTGTCGCCTTCCTGTAATTCGTTCTCTAGTACAGCCCAAGCTCTTCTCCTAATGGAGGATTTTAGGCAGTTAGTACATAGAGAGACGCCCCTACTATAATCAGTGTATATAGCTTCATTCTCTTGACAAATATCGCATCTTCTTTCCATTTTCCCTCACCGGACTCTCGTGATATGTGATCCTTAACCACGAAATCATATCGCCGTCATCTAAGTAGCTATCATCCGCTCTCGGCTCTCCATTAACTAATAGAAGCGTACTCCATCTACTGAAACCTAACATTCCATATAAATCTCCTAACATCGTATTCCAGGGTAGTTCCCTCTCTTCTCCTAGAATGAACACTTTTATGGTTTTATTCATAATTTCCTCATGCGTGATATAGATGTATCTCTCTAAAAAGGCCACTATGAATGGAGTTAGGATAGAAGGGGATGTCATAATACTGGGCCCCACAACACTGGGTCAAGGGACCCTAATTGGTGCATACGCGATAATAGGATATCCTATGTACAGAAAGATAAGGGAAATTGATACGGCTGGTAATATACTTGAATCATATGATGAGATAAGTGAGGGGACAATTATAGGGAAAAGCTGCGTGATCAGAAGTCATACGGTAATATATGAGAAGGTAAAGATAGGAAATATGGTTCAGACGGGACATAGTGTATTAATACGTGAAAACACGGAAATAGGAGACAGAAGCGTGGTAGGAACCCACTCAATAATAGATGGTAATGTCAAGATAGGGAAGGAGGTAAGCATACAAAGCGGGAGCTATATACCTCCGAAGAGTATAGTGGGAAACAATGTCTTCTTAGCACCATTCGTGGTTATAACTAACGACAAGTATCCGGCCAGTAAGAGGCTCTTAGGGGTCATGATAGAGGATGATGCGATTATAGGGGCGAATTCTGTACTAATCTCTGGCGTTAAGATAGGCAGAGGGGCAGTAGTAGCTTCTGGAGCAATTGTAACGAGAGACATCCCTCCAAACAAGGTAGTTCTTGGAGCCCCTGCACGTGTAGTTATGTCTAGAGAGGAATATGAGAGAAAGAAAAGGGAATATGAG
>JAGGTZ010000041.1 GCA_021158805.1 Thermoproteota archaeon
CAACTAGCTTGCTAACGACTTTCTTACCTACCGGGTCAAAGGAGTATTGGCATCCAACCCATAGATAGTAATCTGGTTCCTCGTCGCTCTCTAGCCAGTTCAATCTCCCTCTTTGAGGTACAGATAAGGCATTCTTGTATCTCCTCAGACTATTTAAGAGTTCGCCCATCTTCTTGTCTATCCTGCCCTCAGCGACTAGGAAACGCCTCCTTTCCATGAGGAATGTGAATGGACTTATGTAGTTAGGACAGGAGGAAAAGCATGCACCACATGAAACGCATGACCAGACAGCTTCATCCTCTAGTCTATATTCAGAACCCAATATGGATGATTTCAGTCCATTGACTACATCTTTGGGTGATAGAGGCCTACCTATGATGTTTGCAGGGCATGAGTCGGTACACCTCCCGCATTTCACGCAGGCAGCCAGCATGTACCTCTCGTACCAAGGTATCTCCTGAGGGCTTTCGAATCCTAGATGTATCTCTTCTTCCATCTCCTCTAATTCCTCCAAGGTGAATGGCTCTTTAGGGAAGGAAGCATATTCCTCTTGGAGCGATAATGTCATTATTGCTATAACGGAGTGAAGTAGATTTGTGTATGGAAGGAAAGCTACCATGGCAAATGCTAAAAGGGCGTGACTCCACCAGAGCGGAGTGTAGATCGGTAAGATCGATGGACCTACTATGTTAGACATATAGTAACCTATGAAGGAGTAAGAAGCGCCTTCGTAGGGATGGGCATATATCCTAGTAGATTCCAAGAGGAACCCAGTGACTCCTATGTATAGTAGGCCAAGCGATAGGAGCTTTCCCTCCCTCTCTCTGGTTGGGAGGAATGTTAACGCACCAACTATTAAGAGGATCCCGAAAATGTCCATTATCGCTTCAAAGGCTAGGTAGGAGGCATCAACTAGGATCCTGATCCCTAGATGTTGTAGAATATCTGTCTCTAGGAAGACCGTTAGAGTGCCTAAGAGCAATACAAAGACTCCGAAGAATAGGAGTGCATGCGAATAGCCTCTTAATTTCCTTATTACCCTTCTTTGAGAGAATGTTCTGGCCAAGCCCCTGACAAGCTTTCCTACAGATAGCTCTCTCAGCGCGTCCCAAATGCCAAATTTACTCAGGATTCTAATAAGTCCCCAGATAAATATCAAGGTAAAAGGTATTAACACCAAATACATGACCGGAGGAGTCCACTCTGGGAGGAGGGGGAAGCTCTCTCTGATGATCAAATCCAACACCCATTCACGGAACCTGGATAACTTTTTCATTTTTTCCTTCCGGGCACCGGGGTGGGTTCCTTGGACTACGATGTGCTGGTCGTTGGAGCTGGTATCTTAGGTTTAGCAACGGCTTATCATGTCCTGGAGAAGGATCCAAAGGCTAGAGTATTGATTGTGGATAAGATGGGCGATGTCGGTCAGGGGGCAACTGCTAAAAGCGCTGCATGCTTCAGGGCAGGACTATTCACATCCCACACAAATAGGCTCCTTTCATATACCTCCGTGAGTTTCTACATAGATATTCAGAAGGAAGGGACTGATCTGGGAATAAAGCAAGTAGGATATCTAATCCTCAGAAGTGAAGATCAGTTTAAGGAGATAGCAGACGTCTCACAGCAGCTAGAGAGAGAGGGGATGCTGAGAATATACAAGAAGGATGAATTAAAGAAACTACTTAAGATGAATTTCGAGTTTGATGGTGACGAGGAAGCAGAGATACTCGGCGTGAAAAATGTAGACTATGGACTCTTTGGGTATAAGTGCGGATACATGGATGCAGATAAACTTGCTTTCTACTATAGAGATGAGATAAAATCCAGAGGAGGAGAGTTTCTCTTCAATACAACGGTAAAGAAGATACTGGTAGAACCTGAGGAGAGACTGGGCATACCTAGGGAACCTAGGGCATGGCAGAAGGTAAAGTTCTCCGGTGTGGAGACTAATAAGGGTGTATTAAAGGCAAAGCAACTAGTTATAGCCGCCGGAGGATGGACTGCCCAGCTACTAGACCCCCTGGGAATAGACTGTATATCTAAACCTAAGAAGAGACAGATATTTACAATTAGACCGAGGACGGATGAACAAAAAGCCTTGCTCTATACACAAGGATTCAATGAGGAGGGCATCCTCCCGTTCACAATCCTGCCAACTGAACACTATATAAGAGCAGACGAGAGGGATGGGACCTTCTGGCTTTGTCTATCGGATGAAATAAGGCCATTCTCCACAGATGAGGAACCAGAGGAGAACTACTACTACGACAACATATACCCCATAATAGTAAAGTACTTCCCACAGCTAGAAGGGGCTAGAGTCGACAACATGTGGGCCGGTCTTTACATGATAAACTCCGTAGACCATAATCCAGTGGTGTTCAAGAGAGCCAATATGGTAGTAGCAACCGGAGCAAGTGGAAGCGGAATTCTCAAAGGTGATGCAATAGGAAGGATAGCCGCAGCTCTCCTATTCGATGAGCCCTACGCTGAGCTCTATGGTGGTGAGAAGATCCCGAGTGATAAACTGGAGGTGGTTGGAAGGGCCCTAGAGGAAGAGAAATTTGTGTTCTGAGGTCATAGGATGAGCGTACTCGTGACGGGAGGATCTGGGTTCATAGGGAGACATGTAGTTCAGAAGTTGGTTGAAAGGGGCTTCAAAGTCAGGGTTTTTGACCTCGTAAAGCCATCCGTCGAAATTCCTTTTTTTAAAGGAGATATTAGGGATTATGATAGGATTAAAGAGGCGGTAAGCGGCTCCGACTATGTGGTTCACCTAGCAGCCATAGTAAGCGTGGCTGAAGCTATGGAAAAGCCCTATGATACCGTAGAGATAAACGTTATAGGGACATTTAATGTAGCCGAGGCGTGCAGGAGAAATGGTACGGAGAAACTGATCTACGCAAGTAGTGTGGCGGTCTATGGTGAGCCAAGATACCTTCCTGTAGACGAGGAGCACCCTCTTAATCCCACTAATGTTTATGGTGCCACTAAACTCTCAGGAGAGGCGATAATTGCAGGATATCATGGCAACTATGGGCTCAAATACACCTCTCTCAGGTTCTTTAATGTATACGGCCCATACATGAAGTCCGGACCTTATTCGGGAGTTATACTCTCTTTTCTTAATAGGATAAAGAAGGGAATGCCCCTGAAGATAGAGGGTGATGGTAAACAAACCAGGGACTTCGTATATGTAAATGATGTGGCTGAATCCATACTGAAATCTATCGAATCGGAGGAAGTAGGCCCATTTAATATTGGAACAGGTAGAGAGCTATCAATAATAGAGCTGGCAAATCTGCTGTTCAAAATTACAGGTAAGGAAACAGGACTGTCTTTCACAGATCCAAGACCAGGAGATATCAGAAGGAGTAGAGCAGATATATCTAAGGCTAGATCTTGGCTAAGGTGGGTGCCTAAGTTCAGCATAGAGGACGGTCTGAGATTAACAGCCGAATGGTTTTTGGAGACGTATGATCACAGGTAAATATCGGCAACGAATGGTCTCATTTTAACAATAACTTTGAGCGGAAGAGCCTAACCTTTCTTAACTCATCCTTCCCCTAGAGCTGATCTATCTGTTCAAGATACTAGGGGACCTCCCGAATTCAAGAAGCCGGAATTCCTAAAAGAAGAGCTTGGAATCGAAGTAGGATCTGACGCATGATATAGGCATGGCAACTGGGATGCTGGTGGCTGTATGGCTTTAGCCGAGCCAGTTCACGGGACAGCTCCTAAGTACGCTA
>JAGGTZ010000134.1 GCA_021158805.1 Thermoproteota archaeon
CTCTTAGATGAATTCGAGCTCAGGTAATTTAGGAGGGCATCCACCAAGATTTCCTTCATGGTCCTGCCTTCCTCAAGCGCCCTCCTCTTCAATTCTCTGTAGAGGTCTTCCGGGATGACGAAGCTCGTTTTGATATCCATCAAGGTATAAGTACAGAAAACCCTATATAAAGAAATACAGTAGCAGTTGGTGAAGGATTCGTCGTCCTCACTATTGATCTCATGGTCTCCGGGGTTAGAGAGTATATCCTGTCAGTCAATAGGAGTCCTAATCAATGACTTGAAGTATAAAACAGGATTGTTAGGCCTTCCACAAATTCAGGTTGCATCAGGAGATTGGAGACTGCAAGCATAGTTTTAGTGAGATAAGATTCCCACTAATAGACTCATGATAAGAGTCATATTTATATTATTTGACTCATAATGTGAATCAGATATCACGTACGAGGAGGTCCTCACTGAGGAGGTAACTTGTGTCAGCATCTCTCTCAAGAGATCCCCCCAGTTCTTCCTAACCCTCGCATTTATAACTCCAGTTGAGCCTTCAGTCAGACGAAAGCAGTCCTCGGGGTTCGGGAGCTAATATTTTAAGAGATGAGAGAGCTACTATACTGATGCAAACGTTAAAAGAAGAGATACTCGATCTGCTGGAGAAGGACAAGGAGTTCAGGTACGCCGTTATGGGCCTCCTTGGGTATAAGGAGATACTGGAGCGGATAGTCTCGCTGGAAGAACGCATAGTCTCGCTGGAGGAGGGACAGCAACGGCTGGAAGAACGCATGGGCTCTATGGAGAGGGAATTCCAGGAGGTGAAGGAGGAGTTCAACAAGCTAGCTGCTAGGGTTGAGGTCACCATAGGGAGCATGGGGAGGCGCTGGGGCTCCGACTTGGAGAGGATGGTCCTCGAAATCTTCAAGGAGGTGCTGAAGAAGGAGGGAATAGAGCCTGGAGAGGTGAGGAAGTTCAGGTTCAGGGATGAGGACGGCACCGTTACCGGCGTCAAGGGAAGGATCGTTGATATAGACATCCTGATCAGGGACTCGAAGCTCTACGTTGTAGAGGTTAAATCTAGAGTGGAGCTGGATCATGTGGAGTACCTGCCCGAGAAGGTGAAGTTCGTGGAGAAAGCGTTGGGTAGGAAGATAGACGAGGTAATAGTGGTCGCCGTTAACGTGGATAAGGAAGCCTACGAGAGGGCCAGGGAGCTCGGGATCAAGGTGATATGCGGGCATGTAATAGATTGAGGAAGTATCCAGCCTAGTATCATGCGAGACGGCACTTTAACCCCCCTTGCAGCCTCAGGTAGACCAAGCTGGATGATCTCTCTTTTGGGGAAAGGAGATCCTCATCTTGGGAAAGGCATCCGGTAGATTTCCTTAAGGTTCGGAATGCACGCTTAGGAGGATGCCTAAACCCATCATCAACGCTGTCCTAGATGTAAGTGGGAACCTCATCGGTATATGATCCCAGCTTCTCCAAGCCGATCTCTAGGGAATGTGAGATATGGCTTAGCGCCCGATTTGTATGAGATAGCCCTTGATCCTTCACTGGTCAACTTCTCTGGGAGGTACGATATAGGAATTTAGCGTTGAACCGCGCGCGATCTGCTCACAATTTCAACAGTTCAGAGCAGAAGCGAGTTCTCGGTAGACATCCCAGAACTCCGGGAGGTGACCGAAAACCACTGGCTCAAGTTCCGATCTCCAAGAGCGCTCGATCCCCTTCAACTTGGAGCACAGTTCTGACTGGCTCTTCATCCCGTAGAATTTAAGCTTCCTAGCCAAGAGATCGGGAACCACTTGAATCCCCTTCCTCAGCAGGAACCACGAATCGTAGAGGTCCCTCGCAGCTCCTCTTACTACTGCAGCCCTAATCTTCTCAGCAAGCGCTTCCCTCAGATCCATCCCCCTCAGGAAGACTATCGGAATTCCGTAGTGAGGCTCATCCAGCTTAACGGGTATTGGCTTCAAGAGGACCTCTTCCCTCCTGCTTATATCCACACGAACACGGCATAGATCCTTCTCGGAGGTTGAGAGTGGCCCCCACGCATCCACCCTAAAGGTGAGCGTGTACCTGTCTTCCTTCAACACTCTCACGCGATTCCTCAATCCGAGGAGCTCGAGCGACAGGCTCGCATCCTCTGGGCCCTCCCTTAGAACCCCCGCCTGGGAGAAGTCCAGATCATCCGAGAACCTGTTCAGCCCGTGGAAGAACCAGAGGTAGGTGCCGCCCTTCATTACCACCGGCCAGTCGCTTAATACGTAGAGCACGAGCGCCTGGACGTACCTCTTCTCCTCCTGCCAGGGCCTCAGTCTCCTAGCCCTCGCCAATCTTAAGATTTCCTCTCTGGTGAGCAATGGACCTCACCCACCTTACGACTCTCTTGGCCCTGTAACCCCTCAGCCCGGAGTATCGCCGGGCCATACCTCCCAGTGTAGGAACGCTGACCTCGGAAAGCATCCACCCAGGAGGAGAGTACCCGAAGTAGATCATGTCGAGGAGAGCTTTCTCTGGTAATGCGACGAAAACATAGCTTCCAGCTCTATCCACCCTCCTGTAACCGAAGAAGAGTCTGGGCACCACCCTTCTGTACCTTATGCCGGAGACCTCGATGCTGTATCTTGTGGTGACGCATTCGATGCGGGACGGGACCTGATCGACCAAGCCGAGGAGGTAAAGGGCCGAGTGCATCGAAATGTAGGACGGCTCGATCAGCTGCGTCGCAACGATGAACTCGTCTCTGGTGAGGGCGATCACCCCTCTCATAGGTCTCCAGGCCCATCCCCTCTCTACCAGCCTGCTAGCGTACACCTTAGCGTGGTTTCGGGGTATTCCAAGGATATTGGACAGCTGGGCCATGTTGAAGACCGCCTTTCCCGAGGAGAGGAGCCTCTCCCTGATCTCGTAAAGATTCATTCATCCAACCGAGGTAACAGATCTGTTACTCCTATTTAACGATCACCCCCTCAAAGTAGTGGCGAGGCGCTACTCACGTAGTCCGATTCTCCTCAGGGGAATGCCCTCCTCCCTAGAAATCCTCACCAGATCGTCATACTCTGACTTTACATTGCCCCTTTCCCTAATGCTGGATGCCTTCGCCCTGATCTCGTAGCTCCTACCCAACAGTTTCAGCCTAACGGTCCTAGCATCCCTCTCCGCGGCTACCCTAGGCAAAACTATCAACCTCACGCCCGCTCCCTCACCAACAGGATTGTTAGCTCTCCAGCCCATTCAGGGTATGTAAGCTTCACAGCCCCAGCTATTGGTTGAGAGATGATTAACATCGCATCTTCATCGTCTGTAACGCCCCTATCGCAAGATAATGAGTAATCTCAGCAGATCGCGCGCGATCAAGCAATACATAGGCCCGTGGCCATACATTCGCTGAGAAGCAATACCCATCCCTCGCATAATTTAGCAGATCATTCTCCTTTTGTTGAGAGTTGGTTAGCTGCCAGTCTTTGCCTCTATGGATATTGCACGCTGGATTTCAATTCTATCCATTTTAAACTCTTCCACCCGCTCGTCACGTTCCTCAGAGATCCTCAACAGTGATCCGCGCTTGATTTGCTCTTTATGAGGTTTTTCCAGCTCATACTTCCCTCTATGAGTTCACTTAAAGTTATTCTCTCCTCTTTAATTACTTCGGGTGAGAATTCTCCTAGGGCATCCAAGAGCTCTTCCTTACTCATCTCCCTTTCATCAAATACTACCTTTATTCTCTTGGTAAAACCGTTGACGAAAACCCTATAGATGGCAAGGTTCTCAGCTAGATCATGCTGCAGCTCGATTCCTTTCTCAGGAGTTATATCCGGAACTTTAAGCTCTAATTTTACTAGTTCCTTATCTTCCATAGCTCATTCCTTCCCTTCCCTCTATTAGCTACTCTCGAAGTAATTCTTTAGCTCCAAGTAAGTTTTTCTATAGAGCTCACTTCCTCTCATTTTCTCAACAAACTCCTTCGTTCTGAAGTATTTATCCTTTCTGTAATCCCAGCCAGGATGCAGTTTCTTCCACTCATCCCAAGAGTAGCTGAATTGCGCTTGCACCTTATCCCTATATAGCTCAGGTATAACGTTGAATGCACAGAACGGAACTATTCTCCCATCCGGCATCGCATAGTGAATGACGCATCTCTCAGTTCTCTGAACATCGTAATTGTACTCATCTTGGAAGTGCATCATGCCTATGAAGAGTGTTTTCTCGTGAAACTGGCCTAGAGCTTCGTATGTTCCCTTAGCGAAGGCATTTTCCACGAGCTTAAGGACGCTTATGCTCTTAGGAGCATATTTAGAATCATAAAAGCTCCTAAACTTGAGAAGTATTTCGCCTCCAACCTTAAGCTTGCTTAGCTTCCCTAAGCGCTTCCAGTTCTCCAATTCTTCAGCCTTCTTGACCAAGAATCCAACGAACCCCTCAACATCTATGAATCTAGTTATTGGGATGACCTTATCATCATCAAGAAATACATACGTAGCAGCGCCGCATGCGAAGTGTGAGGTCATATAATACCTCTTACCAGTGAATGCCTCGAAGAACCTAGCGATATGCCCAGCTATTGGGACCGGATACCAATCATCCCTTGCTATCGCTCCATTTGTCTGTTCCTCTATCTTCTTAATAGCTCCAGGAATGGTTATCCTGAACATCTGTCTCTCCCTTCTGGGGACCCTGCCTATCATGGAGATAGGCTGTATATTAACGCCTCTAACTATGTCCATATGATTCAGTCCAAAGTTTATTATCGCCCCTAGCTCATGATCGTTCACATTCCTTATAGCTGTAGGAACGAGAACTATACCTGGACCTCCAGCCTTCCTGACATTATCAAATATCAGTGGGATCTCCCAGTGATTCTTCCAGTTGGTTTGGGGAGTCATGCCATCATAGCTCAGATAAAGGGTGTTTACTCCAACTTCCCTTATTTTCCTCACAAGTTCAGGATCGAAGGCCAGTTTTATTCCATCTGTATTGAGCTGTATGTGACTGTAACCTTCCTCTTTTGCTATCTTGAATATCTCTATCAGGTCATCCCTCAATGTTGGTTCCCCGCCAGTGAACTGTATCGCATTCGCTCCTATTGTTTGCTCCTTCTTAGCATTTCTGAGCATCATCCTTATCTGCTCCAAAGTAGGCTCATATATGGGTTGGCCTTCTCTAGCATAGAAGAAGCAATACCAGCAGGAAAGGTTACATCTATTCGTAAGGACTATGTTGAGCAAGCTCGTATGGGAGCGGTGCCTTAGACAGAGTCCGCAGTCGAATGGGCAATTCATCCCAGTGTTCTCAACATTATAGCTGAATAGTTTCCAATCGTAGGCCCATTTCATGAACTTCTTAAAGAGATAGGAGTCTTCGTAATAGACTTCTGTTATTAATCCTTCCGGACATTTCTTCGCTATCCATATTTTATCATTCTCTTCCCAAACCAGTGCTTGGACTAATTTCCTACTCTCAGGGCATAGAGAAAATGTCTTGTAGGGTAAACCGGAGCTATAACCATAGTGAACATTCTTAAGTCTCTCTTCAAGCTCATCTTCTGTAAGTTCTGGATATTTTATTAACTCTCGGACATGCTTTGTGGATTGAGCAAATTCTTTCTCACCGCTAGGTATTTCTCCAATTACTTCCTTCATTTTATCACTACCCATGAGAGTTAAGGAAA
>JAGGTZ010000074.1 GCA_021158805.1 Thermoproteota archaeon
CGATGTTCTAATAACGACTTCCCAGTATTTAGCTAGGAACTATAACTTTTTACTCGATAATATTGAAACTTTCAGCTTTATATTCGTAGATGACGTTGATTCTTTTCTCAAAAACTCGAGGAATATAGATAGGGTCCTGATGCTGCTGGGCTTCTCTGAGGGAGATATTAAGAAAGCGCTTTCAGGGGAGGAAGTAGCAAGACGAGCAGATAGTGTTTTAATAGTCTCTACAGCAACAGGAAAACCAGGAGCAAGGACTTCTCTGTTCAGGAGATTATTGGGGTTCGATGTCGGAGTTCTCAGGCAAGAGCTACTCAGAAATATCACTGATGTCTATACTAGAGATCTAGACAAAGCCAAAGAGTTCATGAAAGAGATGGGGAGCGGGTTACTAGTATTCGTACCGAGACTTGAGCTTGCGGAGGATGTCATGAAGCTATTAGACTCTATTGGACTCACTTCGGCTGTTATGTCCGGATATGATGAAAATACTATAGAGAGATTCAAAGAAGGTGAGCTAGATGCTCTAATAGGAGCTGCTAAGCCCTATGGAGTACTCATAAGGGGGGTTGATCTACCTCAGAGGATAAGATACGTATTCTTCTATGGTGTTCCAAGGTTTGAAATGACAATAAAGGATGTAGAGGAGATGAGCGATAACGCGGTGATTGCATTCTTCTCTACAATAGCTAAGGGACTGGACACCGAAGCTAGAAGGCTCGCCATCAAGCTGAGGAGAGGTAAATCAACTAAAGAGGATCTGATGAGAGCAAGAGATATGCTTAGAGAAATCTTAATGGATAAAGACTTACTACCCAAGCTTGCTAAGACAGGAGACCTCACAGTAATCCCTGAAGAGAATAAGATCGTAATACCCGACATTAGGACGTATATACAGGGCTCAGGTAGGTCATCTAGGCTTTATCCTGGAGGGCTAACTAGGGGCGCTAGTCTCGTCTGGGATCTTGACCCTGTGCTTAGCTGCTTCTTGAAGAGGGCTAGTGCTTACGACATAGAGTTCTCACGCCTTAGTGAGATCGATCTTCATAGACTGAAAGAGGAGATAGATGAAGATAGGAGGAGATATGGCCTTATCAGGGGGAGACCAGAAGGGACTGCGGGCCTACTAAAGACCGCCTTATTCGTCGTTGAGAGCCCTAATAAGGCTAGAACAATAGCAAGATTCTTTGGAAGACCTGGTAGGAGAGCTATTGGTAATGTAGTGGCGTATGAAGTGACTACCGGTAACTATGTAATTACGATAATGGCTAGTGGTGGCCATGTCGTTGATCTTTCAACTAAGGGTGGATATCATGGGGTTTTAATCGAGGAGAATGGGGGAAGAGAGTATATCCCAATATACTCCTCAATAAAGAGATGCATGGATTGCGGTTACCAATTCACAGAGGGGGATAGGTGTCCAAAATGTGGTTCAGTTAAGCTGAGGGATAGTAGATCCAACATCGAATCCATGAGGTGGCTAGGTTTTGAGGCCTCCAGGGTAATAATAGGGACCGATCCAGATACAGAGGGGGAGAAGATCGCATGGGACATATACCAGCTAATTGCAGATGCTGCAAAAGAAGTTTATAGGGCTGAATTCCATGAGGTAACGAAGAGGGCCATACTTGAGGCGTTGTCCAATCTCGGAACGATAGACGAACCTAGGGTAAAAGCTCAGATCGTGAGGAGAGTCGAAGATAGGTGGATAGGGTTCGAATTAAGTGAAGAAGTGCAGAAGAGGTTCAATAATAGGACACTCTCGGCTGGAAGGGCTCAAACACCAACTCTTGGTTGGATAATTCAAAGGTACGCGGAATATAAGAAGAGGAAGAAGATCACCTTAATAAGAGGAAATGGTATTTATCTAAGAGTAGATGGAGAGCTAGGATCTCCTGGTAAGCTTAAGGCCAAGATAACATCTATAAGAGTTGGAGAAGATGTGGTAAGACCTCCACCTCCCTTCACTACGGATGAGATGATAAGAGAAGCAAGTAGGGTCCTAAAGATAGGAGCTAAAAGGGTGATGGATCTAGCGCAAACTCTCTTCGAGGCGGGTCTGATAACATACCACAGAACTGATAGCACTAGGGTGAGTGATGCCGGTATAAGGGTAGCATCGGAGGTGCTTGGAGATGAGTTTGTACCAAGGAGGTGGGGAGAAGGAGGTGCTCATGAGTGTATTAGGCCAACCAAGCCTTTGAGTGCCACTGAATTACTCGAATATATTCGAGAAGGCCTAATTATACCTCCCGAGAGTTTTTCTAGGGATCATATTAGGCTGTACGATCTCATATATAGGAGATTCATTGCATCCCAGGCTAAGGAGAGCAGGATCGTGAGGCAGAGGTATAAAATCGTCATAGATGGAAACGAGCTCGAAGATAGTAGGGTAATTAATATTGAAGGTGGGTGGGCGACGGTATATCCGTTCTTACATCCTATAAGGCCTCCAGTCAGAGAAGGAACAGTAGAAGTTGAAATAAGGCATGTAAGTGTACCATCAGCGCCCCTATATACGCAAGGCGAGATAGTAGCTCTCATGAAGGAGAGAGGTATTGGGAGGCCCTCTACTTATGCGACTATAATCGATAAGCTCCTAGCTAGGAAGTACGTAATGGAAAGAAAAGGTAAGTTAATACCCACGAGGTTAGGTATTGCTGTCCATAAGTTCCTTACCTCGAAGTATCCGGACCTAATAAGTGAGGAGAGAACAAGGATTCTAGAGCAGAAGATGTTGGCTGTTGAGGAGGGTAAGGCAGATTATCAGGAGGTCATAGATGAGCTTTATGAAGAGATCCAAGAAAAGGTAGTTAAAAGGAGAGTTACTGGCCCTCGATAAGAACTAGCTCATCTCCTCTTAGCTCTAAGCTTTTCTCAGGGTGAAGCCTCCTATATCTCTCTAATGCAGCGATCCTAAATCCAGCGGGGACCATAGTAAGCATGTTCGCTGGAGCCCTTCCCCATACCTTGAGCATTATCTCTATCCTATTGTCTATAGCCCCCCAATTTTCCACCAAAGAGCCCTTCGCCTCCTTAATCTCTGTCTCCAGTATGTCTAGGGATTCCTCTACGTTGGAGAGTAGCTTATCTGATTCGTCAAAATTCCCCTCCTTCATCTTAAGCTCGGCAGTGATCAATGTTGACTCAGCATCTGTCAGTCTGTAGGGTGAGAGTTCAAACCCTACTATCTCCTCAAGTTCCCTTATCCTCCTCTTGATCCTATCGAGCCTCTCTCTAGCAGCATCTAATCTGGTTTCTATTTCTTCCTTCTTTACCGTGGGGATTTTCATGGGTGGTATGATCTCTTCTATCTTCTCTACGGGCTCTTCCCTTACCTCTTTCTTGACTACCTTTGGTATCTCAGGTACCTCCTCTTCGGGTTCAGGTGGCTTCACTGCTTCTGGTGTTGGTTTAATCTCAGGTTTAATTTCCTCGACAGTGGGGATTTCCTCCTCTGGAGGTTTCCTAACGGCCTTCTTAATTTCGGGTAATTCTTTCTCCACCTTAGGGGCTGGTCTCTCTTTGAGCTTTTCAGGCCTAGCTCTTTCCACCTCCAGGGGTTTCCTCTTGGCTAGCAGCAGCCCTATACCAATGAGCGCTAATGCCGCAGCTAGTACCAATAAGTACTCCATGGGAATTGGTAGTCCTGATGGGGTAGTAGTTGTCTGAACAGGGGGAGGAGTAGTCTCTATACCAGTAGTGGTAGGTGGAGTCACTTTTATGGGGATAGCTTTCCTATCGACACTTTGTCCAGTAGTTGTGAAGACCTCGACCCTCAGCTCCTCCGCCGGAGATTGTGGCTCTATCTCCAGCTCGGAAGTCCCCTTCTCTCCTGCTTTTAGCGGGCCTATAGTTACTTCCTTGGAGCTACCACCTAAAGATACCTTCACTCTGAATGATTCACCATCACTAAATCTGTTCACAAGCCCTACTTTCACCTTTAATGGCTGACCTACTTTTGCTGTGGATGGCACCGATATCTCCTCTATGACACGCCCACTAACTATGTTTAGGGACAGGTCCGTTTTATTGAGGATCTCACCATCTGATCTTATCGTGAGGGTTATAACGTTTGATGGATGTAGAGCGATGCTTTCTAACGTAACTTCAAAGTGTCCTTCAGGCTGGACTGCTATGCTCTTCTCTACCTCTGAGATACCTTCTCCCTTAAGCCCTATTATGAGTTTGGATACATTCCAAATGTTGATCCCGGATATCTTTACATTGAACTCCTCACCTACTACGACCTTTTGAGGGACTAGGATCTCCGGATATTTAATGACGGGATATGTCGTTGTGGGTGGAGCTGTTGTGACACCTCCCTTTGAGGAGAGCCACTCCTCTCTCGTAAGACCTATTGGAACGCTTGGCGGTAGTTTTTGACCTTCAACGATTAGCCCGATAGCTCCCTTCTCTGGAAGAGTTAGGGTGAACCTGGCTCCGCAACTCCCGGCGGAAACAATAGAGAGTTTCTTTTCGAATAACTCCTCACCAGTGAGGGAGACACCGTATATTAGTGGAGCAACCGGCCCTCCACTTCTATCTATCCTACATATGAAACCCTCAACGTAGTAGCCATCTGGTTTCTCCTCTATGCTTTGGATCTTTATCCAATAGCTGGGTAATGAGAGTACAACCAAGTTCCCCAGATGATCTATGTAGCACGCATAGGATACGGGGCTGTCTGGGACCGATAGCGTGGTAACCTCGCTGTATGGAGTGTGGCTAACGCCAAATTCTCCAAGTTTGAACATCTTAGAGAGATGATATGCTCGTATCGTCTTATTCTGGGTGAAGTAAAGTAGGCCCTCTCCTATAAGAGATGGTTGCTTGACTGGAAGAACCCATGTCTTTATAATCCCCTCGGAGGACAGATCGGATAGATCGACGAAGCTTATTTTCTGGCTGGTGCTCGTCATTACAGCTACTCCGTTGATGACGGGAAATTCCCCTGGTGGGGATGATCTCCCAAGGCCGAGCAAGGAGCCATCAACTACCCCATTGAAGTCACCATTGAAGTCTAAGGAGACGATCGATTGGTTCTCCAGTAGAACCCCTATGTATCTTCCGTCAGCTCCATAGGCAACAATCCTCTCGCTGAATTCCTTGGTCCAGACTACACTCTTACTTGGTAAATCTACTAGCGCGATAGCTTTGTATCCTACGGCCAGTACCTTTCCCCCAAGGTACTTAACGAATCTGGGATTGAAGCCGACATCTATCTCCCATTTCACAGACTTAGACTTGAGATTCAAGGCCAGAAGTTTGCCAGAGATAGTAGGAACTAATATAACTCCTTCCGTCCTGAGATAGGATAGATCGGCACCAGAAGGCTTAGATGGTAGTTTAACTCCATCTACCTTCAGGTTACCCGTGTTGGCATCAAATGCCTTCAGTTCAGATGTATCGGTGACTACTACGGCCCACGGCTTTCCCCTTTCTCCGGGTACTATAATGGGCGATGAAGATATTTTTGACTTAGCGTTGACAGACCAGAGCTTTTCACCGTCGATGGAAAAGGAGACTAGTAGCTCCCCCCTACCGCCAACTGTTAGGATTTTACCCGCGTAGAAGACAGGCCTAGGCACGTAAAACTTGGGCTTTATATCAAATACCTTAGTACTCCATTCCTCCTGTGGAATGAGCTCGTTAGACGCAACTGTCGTCAGAGTAAGTAATAGTAGGAGCAGCAAGAGTGCTTTTGCCTGTGTTTTCATCTATACCTCCCTTCCGGTCTATCGCCTCTGCATCACCTTTTAAATGAGATTATCGCCATTTAATACCGTGGTATAAAAAGATTATCGGTAGCACAATAAGGCGCTAAAGTTAAAGAAATGGAATGAGTTGTAGCTTACTTATGGGAGAGTATCAGCGTCAGAGGGGACTTACTATCGACTCTAGCGAATCCAAGCCTTAGTAGCTGTATTAGATCCCCATTTTTAAGGTTGGCAAGCTCTGGTTCTCCGTAACCACCTAGCATCTCGTAGGAGTAAGGGGTCTTCGGTATGAAAAGTCTCGCGGGGACCCCTCCTTCGAGAGGAGCCCACTGTAGGATCTTAAGCCCCTTAATTTTCTGTTCTTCGCTGACTTTCAAGGAGATTTCGTCGGGATTTATGCTCCTTACGTTAACGGTTGCTAACCCCCTAAGCCTTATCTCATCACCTACGTTGAGACCTCTAATGTCTTGCTGAGATATGTAGATAAGTGGCTCTTCTAGGGTTATCTCTCTAATCCCCATATCGATCTCTGGGTGAACCTGTACCTTAGCAAGTGTTGGAGTGTCTAGCCCTTCTATGGTTACCCTTATAGGATCAGGGACGAACATGTACCGTGGAACCCTTGGATCCAGTATCTTCCTGTTAATGGAGGCAATAGTATCGAAGTTTACCGTGGCATCCACCTTACTCGGACCTAGCTCGTAGAAGAACCTAACTATGGATTCAGGTAGGATGCCCCTCCTAAAAAGCCCTCTTAAAGTTGGGATCCTAGGGTCATTCCAGCCCTCTAATATACCGCTCTCTATTAATGGCCTAATATATCGTTTGGAAAGAGGTATACCCTCCACAGTTATCCTCCCAAATTGAATCATCTCGTATTCCCTTAGTCCTAACTTCCTCAATATAGCAAGTTGGACCTCAACGTGAGGTTCGAACTCCTTACTCCTAAACGCATGAGTAACCCCTGTAAGCGAGTCCATGACGCTGATGGAGAAATCGTACACTGGATAAACCCTATACTTATCACCGTGTATGGGGTGAGGTGCTTCTACGATCCTAAAGATCCCAGGATCCCTCATCGTTAGATTTGGATGCCTCATGTCGGTTTTCAATCTTAAATGGGCTTCTCCTTCTCTGAACTCTCCTGAGAGCATCTTCTCCCATAGTTCTAGGTTCGTTTCAATGGAATGTCCCCTATGCTCGCAGATTTCACCGCTTTTCCTCTTTGCCCTGACTATATGTGCTGGACAGGTACAAACATAGGCATCACCCTTCCTTATGAGCTGCTCGGCTAGCTCATACATCTTCGGTATGTGGTAAGATTCTATTATCTCCTCATCCCATTTCCCGGGCCCTAAGCCAAGTTCCTTCTCTGCAGCCTCAAGCAGGGTTGCGAACTCCTCTCTTATAGCCTCATAGAATTCAAGTCTCTCTACTCTAGGATTAGTATCCTCAAATCTAAGTAGGAACTTGCCCTTGTAGAGCCTAGCGTAGATAAATGGCACTAGGAGACCTTTAGCATGGCCAAGTGTCGGGTAACCATTGGGTTCAGGGGCAACCCTAGTAACTACCTTTCCCTCTTCAGCATTCTCTAAAGGAGGCCATTTCCTCTCTGACGGTTTCTTCTTTTTCTTTGGTGGGCCAGCTAGCTGATTGAGGGCTTCCGGAGGTAATGTATTTATCTCAGCAACTACCTCCTCGACCAAGGAAATTATATCCCTTATCTTGGGTTTTAGCTCGGGTTTCGCCGCTATAAGCTTTCCGAGTACTGCTTTTGGACTAGCTTTACCGTACTTGAGGGCATTTTCAGCCGCAAGCTTGGTGATTAGCTCCCTTACATCTTCCAATCTAACACCCTTCGAGGATCCTACTGCCAAAAACATAGATAAAGCTGTGGTCCATGTATCTTGGATGAGTGGAGAAATACCTGAGGGACTGATAAAGCCTGAATTCGAGAGGAGGTATAGAGAGCTACTTGGAGATGAGTACGAATTACTGCTCTCATTTATGGCCAAGAAGCCAATACCTAGCATCAGAATAAATCCCATGAAGGTAGAACCGGAGTGGTTGGTGGACAAACTGTCCGAGGAAGGGTGGGAGCTTGAGCGAATACCTTGGTATGATTATGGATGTAGAGTCATCAGGGGTCCTGAGAGATTGGGAAATACCCCTTGGCATCAATTGGGACTATATTATGTGCAAGAAGCAGCTTCAATGATCCCGCCTGTGGTTTTGCGTCCTGAACCCGGATTGAAGATATTGGATCTAGCAGCATCGCCAGGATCAAAAGCCACCCAAATAGCTGAGATGATGTCGTTTAAGGGATTATTAATAGCTAATGACGTTAACCCAGCTAGGGTAGATGCTTTAGCTGCCAATGTCCAGAGAATGGGCTCTTTAAACGTAGTAGTAACGATTTCAGATGGAAGAAGAGCTCCACAGAAGTTCGGCTATAATGTCTTCGATAAGGTCATCTTAGATGCCCCATGCAGTTCCCTAGGTGAGGTTAGGAGGTCTTGGGGTGCCTTAGCTAGATGGAGTCCCAAGTCAGTAAACAAGATCTCTAAGCTTCAGGTCTCCTTAGCTAAGGCAGCCTACCAGACTTTAAAGCCTGGAGGGCTAATGGTATATTCGACCTGTACCCTAGAGCCGAAGGAAAACGAATGGGTCGTTTATAACTTAGTAAGGATGGGTGCCATAATAGAGAAGCCCGAGATAAGAGGGTTAAAATGGAGACCCGGGCTAGAGGGGTGGATGAATTGGGAGTTCGGAAAGGAGATGAAGAGAACGATGAGGGTATATCCCCAGGACAACGACACATTAGGATTTTACGTAGCTCTCCTAAAGAAGCCGACGTAGAGGAATTCATTAGGTGGGTTAAGGAGTGGTTTGGAGTAGAGATAGAAGTTCCTCTATTTAAGTCTGGGAAGAGGAGAATAAGGGCCTCCTCGTATGAGGCCCATGAATTCGGCAGCGAAAGCGTGATAAAGGGAGTATATGTAGCTAAGTGGGCTCCCTATGGCTACATTTTGAGCATAGAAGGCTCTTATCTTGTAGGGAAGAAGGCTAGAAGGCATGTAGTCCAATTAAACAGAGAACAGTTCTTAAGATGGATGAGTGGAGAGAACTTAAGAATGGGCCTCCAAGAAAAGGGTGTGTATATAGTTAAGTATGGAAAAATATTCGCTGGATCAGGCTATTTTGATGGTAATGAGCTTATTAATCTCATACCCAAGAGTAGGACCCTAGAGACTAACACCAATTAAGACCCAAATTTGGGTACTA
>JAGGTZ010000228.1 GCA_021158805.1 Thermoproteota archaeon
GAGGGACGATAAGGGACCACAGGACGCAACAACCGAAAAGGAGATCATAGATATGTATAAGATGCAATTAACAACTCTCCCAGATGCAAGTGAAGTTTCTATTTCCGAAAAAAGATGAGAAATAGAAGCTTTATTAATTTTCGTTCTTTCTACTATATCAAAATAGAGATATAATAGGTCACAGGCGCACTATCCTCTAAGACGAAGCTCACATCGCCCCTCCATTCCCCGTCTGGTCCAAGATCCCCCTCATAATGCTTATCATCGAATTTCTGAGAGGAGAGTAGCGTTCCTGAGGATGTAACTACTCTTACGGAGTTCTCACCGAAATCGCCAGTGACTTCTAGATCAGCGAGGAGCGCCGAGAAATCGACAGCGATCCTGACGGAGTCCCCTGGGGATCCAGCAAGTACTGTTACCGGGACCCTATAATGCCAATCATATCCCTTAGAAACTCCATCAGGGTCTCACCATGCAGGAGATGCGAGATCCGCATTCGCCATGGGGAAGGGGAGAAATGAGCCCAAACATAGCAATAGCAGGAGAATCAGGGTCCATCAATTCTCCTGCCGGTCATCGCATAGAAATGCATATGTGAATAATAAAACATTTTAGCCTGTTAAGTCATTATTGAGATGCCTCAGATCATGCTATCTTTATGATTTTTCAGTCATAAAGCCAAAAAAATAAGACCATGCTTAGGGTCTATTCCAGCTCGGAATGGATTTTCTATTATTTTTCAGCGAAGTAAACTCCTCTGCTTGAATAAAAGGTATCAAGATTGCCTAGATTTGGAGATTATGGGAGAGTGAGAGCTGTCGTAGGGATGCAGGAAAAGCGACTTGATATCATAAGATATGTTGTGATTACCAGTTAGGTAGGTAAATCCTCTACTAGTCAATTTTTATTTGGATCAAGATAATTACCCTAGAGATGGACCTCAAGAAGAAGGCAATGGATCTACTAGAGGTTGCTAGGGAGTCATTTGAGAAAGGCAGGTTCTGGCTCGCATGCTTCTCTGCTCATCAGGCAGTCGAACTCTACCTTAAGGGCGTCCTTTTTGAGCTAGCTGGTACCTACCCCTTCACTCATGATCTCAGACTCCTATTAGAGAGCTTAGCAGGCGATATACAGGTCCCAGAGGGACTAGTTGATGTTGTGGATTATCTAAACCCTCATTATACGGCATCTCGATATTCACTATCCATGGAGTACCGTAAGAGCAATGCGAAAAGATGTATAGAGTACGCGGAGAGGATAATAGCATGGGTGAGAGAAAATATAGACAAGCAGCCATGATTAGGAGGAGAAGAGAAGAGGTCTCCTCTTATAAGAAGCTCTTTGATGAGTTTATTGAGGCTTTAAAGCGGGAGTACCCTCACTGTACCATTATCCTCTTTGGCTCCAGAGCCGTGAAGAGGCATAGGGCCTCTAGCGATTTTGACGTGGCTGTAGTGATGGAAGGTAGCTTTGATGAGATAGAGATGGCCGCGAAAATGTTAAGGCTCAGGCCAAGAGGCATTCCAATCGATCTGGTGGTGATTAATAGGGATTCTCTAGATAGTGAGGAGGTGAAGATCTTACTAAGGGACTCTAAGGTGATCTACGACGGATTAGGAATCTCCAAGGAATTTTAGTTTCGCGTGAGGAATTCCTGGATGTTATACAATAGGATGTAGGATCTTATGCTATTCTCGCTCCTAAAGAGGTATAACCCAATTAATACATTTCCACCTTCCCTATTTTTAGGTCATTCCTAAAAGGTACAAGCGTGTCTTCATACGAAGTTGAAACTGAAGAGATATTGGGTGAATTAGCGCCTTTCGGCGAGATTCTACATGTTAAAGGAACTGACGGCTATAAGATAGGAGAGGGACCAGTAGATTGTCTTGATATCCTAATAAGGGTAAGGAGAGATGTTGAGCCCTCTAGCCTCGTATTTATACTCAGGTCTATGGGCTATTTCGTGGAGATAGTTAAGGCTAGAGGGAGGAGGGTTAGATTAGTCGTCTATAGAGTTTAACCAGTTACGTTAAATCTTAGATTAACCTAATTCAACGGTGTTATCGTGAGGGTAGTTGTAATAGGTGGAGGACCTGCAGGCATGGCTGCAGCGAGCAGAGTGCGGAAACACGCCCCTAATAGCGAAGTGATAGTAATAGAAAGGACCAAGTACGTCAGCTTCGCCCTCTGTGGTATACCCTACTATGTTGGTGGAATTATCAAGTCGCTAGACGAGCTACTGTACTACCCACCTGAATTTTTCGTGAAGAAGAGAGGTATAAACTTGGAATTAGAAGCTACAGCTAAGGAGATAGATGTAAATGAAAGAAAAGTGATCTACGAGAAAAGAGGGGAGATTAGGGAGATCGAGTACGATAAGCTAATAGTAGCTACGGGAGCTAGGCCAAAGTTCCCCCCAATCCCCGGCCTGAGTGAGGAGGGTATATTGACCGCCCATCACCTCGATGAAGGAGAAGAGATAAGGCGAAAGGTTCAGAAGGCAAAGTCTGTTGCAGTTATAGGAGCTGGTCTCAATGGGAT
The DNA here is from genome assembly GCA_021158805.1 of Thermoproteota archaeon. GTDB lineage: Archaea > Korarchaeota > Korarchaeia > Korarchaeales > Korarchaeaceae > Korarchaeum. The sequence continues at coordinate 2,545 of JAGGTZ010000228.1, forward strand.
GGAGTTCTCTGAAAATATTGCTAGGTTAGGTAAAGAAGTTCATGTCTTCGAGGCCATGGGATGGCCGCTTCCTATGGCTTTAGATGAGGACATGGGTTCCATCCTCAGGAAGAGGATAGGAGAGCTTGTGAAATTCCACTTTAATAGCCCCGTATCCGAAGTGAGAAAGATAGGAGAGAGATTCAGGATCTCATACAGAGACTCAGCAGTTGAAGTTGATTTGGTACTCGTCTTCACGGGAATAGAACCATCAGTGGATCTCCTGAAGAATGCCGGAGCTGAAATAGGAGGTGCAGGGGCTGTAAAGGTGAATTCCAAAATGGAAACCAGCATAAAGGATGTATATGCCGCCGGTGATATCGCAGAGACTATCAATAGGGTAACCGGTAAACCGGACTGGATGCCCTTCGCCCAGATAGCCAACAAAATGGGACTAGTAGCGGGATCCAATGCCGCTGGGAAGGATGTAGAATTCCTAGGAGCAGTGAGAACCTGGACAGCAGAGCTATTTGGAGTCGAAGTTGCTGGTACAGGCCTGACGGAGGCCCAAGCTAAGGAGATTGGTTACGACGTAAAGGGAGAAGTAATAAAGGGGAGAACGAAGGCTCATTATATGCCAAATGTAGAGGATATATGGATAAAGATCTTAGTGGATCAGGATAATAGGGTTTTAGGTGTTCAAGCTATTGGAAGAGGTGCTCTAAGCAAGGTGAACGTCGCTGCAGCCTTACTACCATATGGAGTAAGGAGCAATGATGTTGTATTTGCTGACATGGGCTATGCGCCGCCTCTCGCCCCAGTGTGGGACCCGCTCATAGTCGCAGGAAGGAGGATGGATTCAATCCTCTAGGTTTCTCCTCACCCAGGCCTGCAGGTCCCAGAAAGGTATGCCTCTAGAACCTCCTTAACGGTCCTACCTATTGCGAACACCGTCCTAATACCCCAAGAGTTGAGGTTCTTCATCACATCTTCGGAAAGAGAGATGGTGAGCAAGACATCTACATTCATGTGCTTAAGCCATGATGCCAGGCTAGGCCCTCTATAGGTTATGAGGCCCGAAGCGGGGTTCCTGATGACCTCAACCTTCTTTATCTCGGAGTTCTCCACTGTGACTATGGTAAAGAACGGAGCATAGGATGGTTGGCCGAAGGCTATAGCGTTCAAGCCCTCCGATCCCTTAGCTGGTATAGCTATCTTCTCCAACTCCTCACCCATAATAAGGGTAATTGATGAGTTATAAGTAGTTAGGAGTCGATCATAGAATACTCCTCTTTAGTTCCTCGAGTTTCCTCAGTCTATCCTCTATCCTCGGATGTGTAGAGAATATCCCCATGATCCTCTCAAAGAGGCTCGCTTCCCTCTCCATGATTGCCCTCACATCCTCAGATACCTCACTTGCTTGAGTGGGATCTACTATGAGTAGTGCCTTAGCGCTCGCTAGCTGGGCGCCAAGCTTAGGATCTGAATGCTTCGCTATATTCACTAACGCTCTCTGTAGCTTATCAGCGCCTCTCTCCACGATTATTGCGGAATGAGCATCTGCATAGAACTCCCTCAACCTGCTAAGCCTCAGGGCTAGCAGGTAGAGTATCCATCCTATTACCATCAGAGCTATCCCTACCAGATAAATCGCTCCGCCTTCATCCCTATCTCTCGAGCTGAACATGGAACTCCACATGATCCATCTACCTATATGAAGGAATATCGCTGGAAGAGCGGTAGCTATCATCATCACATGCATGTCTCCATGTTTTATATGCCCTATTTCATGGCCCAAGACTGCTTCTATCTCTTCTTCACTTAGCGTATTGAGAAGGCCCCTTGTAACGGCAACTCCATAGCCGAAGATGGGGCTTCCAAATGCAAAGGCATTAGGGACATCAATTGGAGCCAAATATAGTTTAGGCATGTATTTGAGCCCACTCCTCATCGCTATGGTTTCTACCGTACTGTAAAGCCAGGGATCATCCTCATTTGATAGAGGTCTAAGCCCATACATGGCCTTTATTAGATAGGGCGAGATGAGCCACATAAACACATTAAAGCCTAATGCCGCGACTATACCTCCCATTAAGCCCAAGCTAGGCCCTAACAGATATATGAACACGAAAGCTGATATGGCAAATATCAGAGATAGGGTCACTATCATATCTACTTTTAAGCCTAGGAGGCTCAGCCCCCTCCTGACACTCATGTTTACCCCGTAAATATTGTATTCAGATTAAATAAGCTTGCGCTCCAAATCAGGTGCCGCTTCGGCTTACCATACCGTAATTATCTCTCCCATATTACATAATTTGGATTAATATTTCCCTCCGACAACATGAAGTGATATGTGTTTTCACATAACTATTGTTTTAATTTTTCATGGTAAGTATTACTTTTTAGGCGGTATATCAGTAACTTTTTGATGTATCGAATCTCATAAATTTTTAAAATAGGAAAAGGTAACTAATTTCAGGGTGATGTGAATGCAAATACCCTACCTAAGTGAAGTATTGCGGATAATAATAGCTTGGATACCTAAGTTAGCTGCTGCTATTGTTGTCCTAGTAATAGGCTGGGCTGCCGGCAGGGCGTTCGGTAAAGCGGTGGCCTACGTTCTGGACAAAATTGGCGTTGATGACATACTCCGCTCGACCTCGGTTGGCAAGTCCATCGAGGAGAGGACCCACGTCAAGCTAACCACGATCTTCGATGTGATAGCTAGATGGTTCGTATACCTCATAGCAATATCCACGGCCTCTGACATACTTGGTGTCGCAGCATTAACGCAGATAATCCGAAATATCCTAGCTTACTTGCCCTATCTGGCGGCCGGAATAGCCATAATCATAGTTGGTTTGGTGGCTGGCGACTTCCTAGGCGACATAATAATAGATGTAGGTAAGAAGCAGGGAATAGAGTGGGCCGACGTTATAGGCAATCTGTTCAAGGTATTCATATACCTCGTAGCCCTGCTAATAGGCCTAAGACAGATGATGATAGATGTAACCCTACTCGAGGTCATAATCCAGTACTTCGCTATCGGAGTAGCTGTCGGAGGGGCTGTTGGACTTGGAATAGCCCTAGGATGGGGACTTAAGGACATAGTAAAGAAGTACGCTGAGGAGAAATACGCCGAGCAAAAGAAAGAATGAAACCCATCCTCCTCTTTTTTACCTAACTATCCTGAAATCCCTAAATTCCCCCCTGTAGGGCTCCCATGTAACATCTACCTTCTCTACTTTGGCAAGTGGAGGACCCTCGTGAGCCCAAGCTATCATTCTCTCTACTGCCGTCCTGTCCCCCTCTATAACGGCCTCAACAGTTCCATCTGGAACGTTTCTAACCCATCCTGTCAGACCAAGCTCTCTGGCGACGTCTCTCATCGTGGATCTGAAAAATACCCCCTGAACCCTTCCATAAATCTTGAGAGCGACCCTGACCTTCTCACTCATGTGAACCACCGCGAGGGGTCCCTTTACCTAACCATCATCTGGAGGATAAATTAATTTGATGCGCTAACCACCGAACATGTCTACGATCTTATCTATTAAACTTCTAAGACCCTTCAATTCCGCTATCCTCGCTGCTAGAAATTGGAAGCCTAGAGGGGTTAGCATGTATACCTTCTTCCCTCTTGGATCACTCAGAACGGGGTGTGAAATTATCATACCGGACGCTTCAAGTCTGTTCAGTGTAACATAGATGAAGCCCTCTGGCATTGGGATACCTGTTATCTCCTCTATTTTCCTTTTGATCTCATATCCATGAGAGTATCCCTTGTGTATCATTAGTAGTACAAGCACTGGATAGAGTCCTGAGACCCCAAAGCCTTGACCTCTTCGCCACCTCTTCCCCATTCGTACCTACTATGTACCGGACAGTTACATTTTTATAGGTTACTTTGATACCTATTATGGTGATATGTATGTGGTGGTGGCCGGGCTGGGGATGGGGCTGGAGAGGAAGAGGTAGAGGATGGGGAAGAGGCTGGGGCGGTGGATGGGCTTGGTTTAGCTTACCATTAATATCACAAGCGGCCTCTAGAGGATACTACTACATTGGACCATGCAGAAGCGGTATTGGGCCCTTTGCATTCTACATGACGCCTAGCGGTCAGATAGTCCATGCATGGCAGCTGTTTGGTAGTTTATTCCCCTGGACAGGATGGGGTTTCCCAGGTTGGACGCCAACGACTACTGGCGTGACCTCTCCCACAACATTAGCCCCTTCTACAACATCTGAGAAGGAGGCATTAGAGAGGGAGAGGGATTACCTGAGACGAGAGTTGGAGCAAATAGAGAGGAGGATAAGGGAGCTGGAGGGTCAGAAGTGAGGATAGCCGTAGCCGCAGATACTCCTGAAGGCTTAGATGCTAGAGTCTCCTACATCTTCGGAAGAGCACCCTACATAGTAATAGTGGATCTGGTAGATGGAGAAGTGAAGGACGTAAAGGTTGAAAATAATCCCTATGCTCAATCTCCCGGAGGCGCAGGTCCGGCACTTGCCCAATATCTTATAGATAAAGGCGTCGAAGTAGTGATTGCAGGTGACGTTGGACCTAATGCGGCCATGACGTTATCGGGGGCAGGCATAACTGTAATACCGGTGATGACCGGAATAACCGTGAGGGAAGCCATAAATTACTCCAAGGGGCAGATGATTCAGCCCCCCCTCCCATATATTGCCCCCAGATTTCCCTTAAGCAGAGAAGATGAACTCAGATGGTTAAAGCAGAGAAAGGAATGGATAGAAAAGAGACTACAGGAAATAGAGGAGAGATTGAAGACCTTCTAATCTCAACTTACTTTTCCTCTTTTTAATGGAATTAGAGTTACAATTGGCAAGAATAGTCGTTTTCTGCCTAAATAATTTAGTCGCTCCTGATTTGTTTTCCCATTAGGATCCTCTAGTTTTTGTTCCTTTAAACTCGTGATATGGTGCTCTAGCAGAGGCGTTCTATTTGATACGAATGTCCTTTTGTCACCTCTCATAACTTACATGTTTCGAGGCGCATCTATTTTATCTCTAAAACCTCCATACAAAGGTGGGGGATGAACCTAACTACCCGGGCCTGATCTGATGATGTGAGCTGCATCGAGGTAACCCCATCATCCTAGCTTAGCTACTAAATGTTGCCGGGCCCATCCCATAGGACTCTAGCCTCTTTATACTGCTGTTTGAGTATATGTATATCAGGATCATGGATACAAGAGCCAGTATTCCACCTATAACGGAGATCACAGGTATAATCGATAGGATGACAGACGCTATGTAAAGTATACCTGCCGTCTTGAATCCGGGGTCTAGACCCTCTACTTCAGATAATCTCATCACCATTACGCCAAAGAGAATAGAGCCTACGATCAATAGGACGACAGCAATAACTACCAGTATAGCAATAGCTCCTAGAACTGTAAAGACCTCGTTAATTCCTATGTTCGGTCCTATGGCCGCAAAAGTCGGTACCATTGCAATTACGCATAAGAAGATGAGGATAAGTCCCAATAACTGTAGTATCATGCCTGTCCTTCCAATA
>JAGGTZ010000072.1 GCA_021158805.1 Thermoproteota archaeon
AGGCAGTTAAGGTCGATAGTGGAGGAATAGTACCATCTATGAGCGTGGGAGCCATAGATGCTTTCGTCTCTGAGGCCAGCAAGGTGATTATCGAGGTTAATCCAGATATTCCAGAGGAATTAGCGGGCATTCATGATATATACATGCCAGGAATACCACCTAATCGAGAGCCGATACCCATAAGGGATGTTAATGATAGGATAGGTGAAAGTAGGCTGAGAATTCGAAGGGATAAAATAGCTGCAATTGTTGAATCCCACGGACATGATAGGGGAGGAGATGTTGGAGAACCCGGGCCTATTGAGAGAAGAATAGCTGACAATCTATTATCATTTCTCCAGAATGAGATAGAGGCGGGCAGGATCCCAAGAGAGATGCTGCCAATTGAGTCGGGGGTTGGCGTTGTTCAGGACGCTGTGATGTCGGCCATTGCTGAGGCTGGCATAAGTGGACTTAAAGCATGGACAGAAGTAGCTCAGGATTCGTTCCATAGGATGGTAGCAGAAGGGGAGATGGAGTACATCTCTGCCACTTCGCTGATGCTTTCACCAAGTGGTAGGGAGTTTTTCTTCGATAGCATTGGTGAGTTTAGGGAGGTTACCGTGTTAAGACCTCAGTCCGTTACTAACGACTGGGAAGTTATTAGAAGATTAGGCGTAATAGCGATGAATACTGCAGTAGAAGTTGACATTTACGGGTTCGTAAACAGTACCCACGTTATGGGCACCGACATAATAAATGGAATAGGAGGGTCGGGAGATTTCGCCAGAGCTTCATATCTGAGCATATTCATAACACCGTCGACTAGGAAGGGTGGGAGGATAAGCTGTATAGTTCCCATGGTCAGTCATGTGGATCATGTAGATCATGATGTCGATGTAGTAGTTACCGAGTATGGTGTCTGCGATCTTAGAGGGAAATCCCCAAGGGAGAGAGCCCTTGAAATAATCGAGAACTGCGCCCATCCAGATTATAGGGATGGACTACTGTCGTATTTCGAGAAAGCTGTTAGAGAGACGGGTGGACATATGCCTACCCTGTATGATCTCGCACTTTCCTGGCATAAGACCTACAGAGAGAAGGGCGATATGAGGGAGGCGATATCTTGATAGTGCCCTTCCAAGGGAGGAGGCCTTGGATCCACGAAAGCGCTTTCGTGGATCCTGGGGCTAGAGTGGCTGGAAATGTGTCAATCTTGGAGAATAGCGCTATATACTTCGGGTCTGTTATCAGAGGTGACGATGACTCCGTTGTGATAGGACCTCAAGCAGCTGTGCTAGAGCTTTGTTTAATAGAAGCCCCCTCTGGCCACCCTGTCGAGATAGCTAAGGCCCTAGTCTCTCATTCTGCCGTGGTACATGGAGCTAGGGTTAAGGAGGATGCTGTAGTCGGCATCGGGGCCATAGTGCTAGAGGGTGCTGTGGTCGAGGAGAGTGCTGTAGTTGGAGCAGGCTCCGTAGTTCCACCAGGAAAGGAAATTCCTCCTGCTACGCTAGTTCTAGGAATACCTGCAAAGGTTGTGAGGGATCTTAGTGAGGAGGAGATCAGAAGGTTCAGAAGGGAGAGGGAATTAGTATTAGAGAAGGCCCAAATATACAAAAAAGAGATCTCTAGAACTACAACCAACGCCAATCTCCGACTGAACGAATAGAACGCTCAAGCATAACGACGAGAGATGCAAGTTCTTCTCCAAGATTCTCCTCTATTTTGTCGATAAATATAGTCCTAAGACCTTCTGTGTCTAGGTGAAGTTTTTCTTCTATCTGCCTTAGATTATAAGTCGCCAACCTAACCACCTCCTCATCCTCATCGGTTGGAGGTTTAGATGTCATAGCCTCCTTAATTACCTCAAAGCTCTCCAGAAAAGGACCTTTATCACTGACTGGAAGGGATTCCGTGTAGGCTTTTGCCATGAGATCTATTATAGGGATCAGCCTATCCTCAGGTAAGAATTCCCCAGTTAAGGAGAGAGTCTTTACCATCTCAAATAGAGCTTCTATCACCGTACTCATTATCTCTTGGATGTCCTACTCCATTAAAAAGATCCTCCCGAGCTACTCTTCACTACCATTAAAATAGCAGTAAGCTTTTATCAATTCCTGATATGGTAGCTCACTATGGGTCTAGCTTTCTTCGGCTCTATAAGAGATGAGTATAGCACGGTGATGTCAAAATTACGCGTGAGAGAGGAGTTACCAATTGACATTGCCCTCCATATCATAGAGAGAGTTAGAGAAAGAGGATTGGAGGAAATTCTGAAGCTTACTGAGAAATATGATAACATCAAGCTCTCTAAAGACGAGCTACTACAAAAACCATCTCGAGGCCAAGTACCTGGATGTATCATAGAATCCTACCGGCGATTAGAGTTGTGCGCTCGTTCTTTCCTGAGAAATTGTGTATGTAGGGTTGGAGGATTCATCACACGCCTTGATTGGATAAGAGGGGAGCCAAAATCCCTTGAACCAGTTAATAGAGTTGGCATCTATGTCCCAGGTGGGAAGTATCCGTTGCCTTCATCGCTCTTGATGGCCGTAGCTCCAGCTAGGGTGGCAGGTGTAGAGGAATTTGTGGTGGCCACTCCACCCCGTAACTCAGATCTAATAGAGTGGGTAGCTGGCTATTTAGAGGTAGACGAGTTTCTTAGGCTAGGCGGAGTACAAGCCATAGCAGCCATGGCTTATGGAATTCCTGAGATAGGGTTAGAGCCTGTGGATATGATAGTTGGTCCAGGTAACGCCTATGTGACAGCTGCTAAGAAGGTGATCTCTAAGGATATTCCAATTGACTTAATAGCTGGTCCATCGGAAATCCTGATACTAGCTGAAGACGGCGTTCCTGGAGAAGTGATTGTACACGATATGCTTGCCCAAGCAGAGCATGGTCCTGACTCAATGTCTCTGGCTCTTGTCACTAGTGAGGAGTTTGCTAGGGTCCTTAGGGAGGAGTTACTAAAATACTCAAATGAGAGTATATTCTCCTCCTTGACCAAGAGAGGAGGTATATTATACGGTAAAAAGGAGGAAATAATCAGGTTAAGCGAGATCTTGATGCCGGAACACCTAGAGATATTTGGGGAGTTTAATGTGAGTAAGGCCGGGGCCATATTTGAGGGTATAGGGGTTGTCTATGGGGACTATGGACTTACTGGGGCGAATCACATTCTACCCACAGGTGGTACTCTCATGGATAGACCTGGCTTAAGCCCCTTCACCTTCTACAGGGAATTCAATGGGGTCTATGCTTACAGACAGTGGGGTGATCTGAAGGCCCAGGCCGCAGCATCCAATCTAGCTGCTCAATTTGCTAGACTAGAGGGACTGGAGTATCATGCTAGATCAGCGGAGGTTAGGGAAAAAATTTATAAGAACGGGCTACCATAGGTAGCCATCCGGAGGTGTTGTTATGGGGGATTTAGTTCACCTCTAGGAGAGATTTCCTCAAGTTAGCTATTGTTGGGGCCGCTGGCCTCCTCGCCGGCAGTGTAGGTGGCTATTTTTATGGATCTTCTGTCTCTAGTGAGAAGGTGTCTGCCGAGACCAAAGAGGCCGCTAGAATGCTTAAGGGCAAGGTAGCTATGTATGATTGGAGTAACAATAACAACCCCTTTGTGTTCGATCTGTTCAAGGATAGGACATGTGTGGATGTCATTTACGATCTCTTTAATAGTGATGATGAGGCGTTTGCAAAGCTCGAGGCCGGAGGTAGCGGCTATGACATAGTTGTCCTCACAGACAAGTATGTTAGAAATGCTATAGAGAGGGAATACGTGAGGAAACTCGATAAGTCATTGATACCCAACCTGAAGTACCTTGATCCTAAGTTCAGGGAGCTCGAATATGACCCTGGCAACAATTATTCGGTGCCATATGGATTTGGTAGTACTGCTATAGGATATAACAGAAATAAGATAAAGGACTTGACGAGTTGGAAGCAATACTTCGATCCTAATTATTTAGAGAAATACAAAAAGAAGGTGTCCATGCTAGAGGACCCACCAGAGGTCATATTTGCAACTAAGATATATCTGGGGAAGGACCTTGATGACTGGAGCGACTCCACAATGGAGGAGGTTAAGAATGCCCTCCTTAAGCAGAAACCCTACCTAGCTGGGTACTTTGGTACAGATAACTACTTACCCGGTTTAGAAAGTGAAACTATCTATGCTGCCCATGCATATAATGGGGATGTCTTGACGGCTAAGTATGGGGATGGGTTCAAGAACATAGAGTATCTAATACCTGAGGAGGGCGCAATAGCTTGGATAGATAACATGCTTATACCTAAGGATGCTCCGAATCCAGACGCGGCTCATGCCCTGATCAACTTCTTAATAGACCCCCTTGTAGCAGCTTACAAGACGATATCTGTCTACATTGCTATGCCAATCCCGGCCACTAAGAAGCTCTTACCTGAGGAGCTAGCTAGTGAACCAGCGCTTATTCCCCCAGAAGACATGATGAAGAGGCTAAAGTTATCACCAGTGCTGACCGATGAAAAGAGGGCTAAGATTAATGATGTATGGGAGCAAGTAATATCTGCCTAGGGTGAGGATAACTGGTATCTATACCAAGGGGGTTTAGGGATTTCCCACCCCCATTTATGATTTTGAGGAAGGAAGTAATGGCTAAAATAGAGGAGATATTCAAGAGATACGGATTTGATCCTTTTGAGACCCCTGTCTTAGAATATTGGGAGACAGTAAGAGGTAAGCTAGGAGAGGAAGCAGAAACTAAGCTAATGTTCATATTTCCTGATTTCATGAGTAAGGAGTGGTATACCCTCAGGTATGAGCTTACGTTCCCTCTTGCTAGATATATAGCTATGCATCCAGAGACTCCACTCCCATTCAAGAGGTACCATATAGGTCGTGTCTGGAGACATGAGGAGCCTCAAAAAAGCAGATATAGAGAGTTTTGGCAGTGTGATGCTGATACAGTTGGAAGCCCTTATCCCGAGGCTGATGCTGAGATAATTAAGCTTAATATAGAGGTCATGAGGGACTTTGGCTTCCAAGAGTTCACCGTTAAGGTAAACGATAGACGATTGTTGACAGGGATCTTTGAGGAGGAACTAGGGATAGATAACCCATTACCTGTCTACAGGTCAATTGATAAGCTGGATAAGATAGGCGAGGACGGTGTAAGAGCTGATCTTCTGTATAAGGGCATGCATGAGGATCTTGTAGATAAAATAATGGGTTTAATTTCAGTTAGAGGAGAATTCGAGGAGGTATCAGAGAATCTCAGAGGAGTCAAAAACGAGAAAGTTCTTCAAGCGTTAAGTCATCTAGAGGAGATATTCTCTATCTTAGAGGAGAAGAACCTCCTATTTGATCTCTCCTTAGTAAGAGGGTTAGAGTACTACACAGGCCCTGTGTTTGAAACTGTTGTAAAGGAACCAAGGATAGGGTCTCTAGCAGGCGGTGGTAGGTATGACAGGCTAATAGGTCTCTATTCAGGGAGAGATGTTCCCGCTACCGGGGTAAGTATTGGTGTAGAGAGGTTAATAGATGCTGGGTTAGAGCTGGGAGTGTTTAACCTTAACAAGAAGAGCTATATTCAAGCCTTTGTAGTTAGTGTAAGACGTGAGAGTTGGAGGTATGCCTGGAAAGTTGCTGAGATCCTCAGAAGTGGGGGGTTCTATGTATCTCTAGACCTAATGAGGAGAAATCAGTCCAACCAGAGGGAATATGCTAGAAAACTTGGAACTGAGGTTATGATATTTGTCGGTCCTAAGGAAGAGGAAAACGAAACGGTAACCCTATATAGAGATGGAAAGAGGAAGTCCGTTCCTCTTAGATCCATTGTCTCTGAGCTAAGTGCTTTTCTCTCGTAGTTTTATTCCATAACTAATTGTAACATGAGCTAGCTCATCTAACAGGTGGGGAATTTCCCCTAGAAATCTGGGAAGCATATAGATTGGGACTATAGCAACTCCCTTCTTAGATATTCTCTGGCCTACATCAAGCCAGGTTATTAGTAATGGCACAACGGTGCTACTTCCTTCAACCTTCTCTAAGATACTAACCTCATTAAGTTGAATGGCATGTACGAATGCTTTGACCCTATTCAGCTGGGCATCTGCTGCCTCTATTATCTTGTATACCTTGGGATATCTCCCTCTAGACCACATCTTGCAATCAGCAATTACTATAAGGTTACCACAGACCCCAAGTACATCTATTTCATACCTTTTGCCCCGAAGGAAAAATCTAATTCGGGGAACAGCTTGCATACCTGCCATCTGAAAGCCCCTGACACATAACTCCTCAAATTTTCTCCAGTCTAAGAGGGCTATGGCCTTTTCAGGGGGAACACCTAGTTTTATGAGAGCGAATACAACGGATACTGGATCTTCCCGAGGTTTAGACCCAATTTCGTTCTCTAAGTATAAAAGGAGTTCTTTAGGTAGGAGATCCCACCTGTCCGCGATCATTAGATGAAGGTTTATCTCAGCGAGCTTTCTTAGATCCACCGTAAATAGCATACTAGGGAGAAAGTAATAACATCTTTGTCGCATCAGCTAGAGCTAGCTAAGATACTAGTGGTTGAAACATTAAGGTTGACGCTAGTAGAGATGATCTTGAGCATAGAGCTTGGTACCCAAGTGCTGAAATGTCTGGCTATTCAGCAATTGCTAAGTGTAGTAAAGAGCTAGATAGATGATCAAGGAAGTTTCTGCTCATTATTTTTAAGGTTAAAGCTGTTACAGATCAAGAGGGTAGAGGCAATGTACGTAGGGAGCTTAACTGGAATGTTTTTCGGGAATACGCATAATCTGAGACTTCTTAGCATTATAGCTGATATGGACCAAATAGATGGGGAAGATAGGCTTGGAGCGAATTTAGATAAAGGAACCATAAGTGGCATAATTAGGGGAACGGAGTTTGGATTTAAACCGCTCCCGGGTGTCATACTTAAGATACTAGGAGATGGAGTTCCAATAATGCACGCTAGAAGGTATAATAAATATGCTCTCTGGACTGGGTGATCTGCTTGAAGTTCTTCTTCTCCTCTTTCAATTTCAAAACTGATGGAGAGATTCAGTTCATAGATATTACTGACCAGATACAGGAAATTGTTGAGAAGAGCAAAATACACCAGGGCATGGTTTTTGTGTTCTCTCCACATGCAACTGGGGCCATAATATTGAACGAAAATGACCAGCCCCTTTTAGATGATTTCAGAGATCTTTTAGAACGCCTAATACCCAAGAGTGGATCTTACAGGCATCCGATAAATGCACACTCTCACCTTAGATCTATATTTATGGAACCCTCCAAAGCTATACCAGTCAAGGATGGTAAATTGGCACTAGGTACCTGGCAGAGTATAATATGGGTCGAGGTAGATACTAGACCCCGAACTAGAACTGTGATGGTTACCGTTCTTGGTGATTAGGGTTTCTTCAATAAGGCGCGCTATAAAATGCAGTTGAGTAATCCCGTCAGTACACCAATGGGGTAATGTTGCTAAGTATCTTCACTACTCTAGCTATTTCTGAGCAAAAGGTTTATGAGGCCCATAAAAGAGTTGCTAGCAAATTAAGGGGAAGTTAGAAGTAGGACGGGCACTGGTAGGAGTGTACATACTCATCCGCATGATAATATTTTTAAACTTCAGAGGGCTAGCTCTGTTAACCCGATCAGGGGGTGTGTCTATGGGGGATCTAGTTTGGCTCTAGGAGTTCCATGAAGCCCTATACTGAATCCTACTTCTTGTACTGCGGACATAAGGACGGAAGATACAGAGTTTCTCCTTCTGGAGGTGATACTACATGACCAGAATAGACCTTCCTCAGGAGGAGCTACCCTCCTATTGGTACAATATAGTTGCCGACCTTCCCGATCTACCTCCACCCATACATCCAGTGACTAAGGAGCCTCTTGGACCCGAGGCCTTCTATAACCTCTTCCCAAGAGAATGTGTTAATCAAGAATTCTCGAGGGAAAAGTACCTAAGGATCCCAGAAGAGTTGAGAGAGTTCTACATTAGGATTGGAAGGCCAACCCCGCTGTACAGGGCAAAGAGACTTGAGGAATATCTGAAGACACCAGCCAAAATCTACTATAAGAGGGAGGATGTATCGCCTACAGGCAGTCACAAACTAAATACGGCCTTAGCTCAAGCATTTTATGCTTCTAAGGAAGGACTAGAGCTTCTCACGACAGAAACCGGGGCAGGGCAATGGGGAAGTGCTCTCTCTTATGCAACCGCCATGAATGGACTTAGAGCTCTCGTATTCATGGTTAGGGTCTCTTACTATCAAAAACCCTATAGAAAGTTCGTCATGAAACTCTGTGGGGCTGATGTAGTCCCATCTCCGAGCAATAGAACAGAGATAGGTAAGAGATACTTAGAACAAGATCCTGAGCATCCCGGATCCCTAGGTATAGCTATAAGTGAAGCAATAGAAGCAGCTATGAAGGATGAGAAAGCTAAGTACTCTCTTGGCAGTGTTCTCAATCATGTACTCCTTCATCAGACAATCATTGGCCTTGAAACCAAAAAACAGTTTGAGATAATAGACGAAAAGCCGGACATTCTCATAGGATGCGTAGGAGGAGGGAGTAATTTCGCCGGATTTACGTTTCCGTTTGTAAAGGAGATACTGGAAGATAAAGAAAACTATGACATAATAGCTGTTGAGCCGACAGTTTGTCCCTCATTAACTGAGGGAGAGTATAGGTACGACTTCGGTGATAGTGCCAAAACAACGCCATTGATGAAGATGTACACATTAGGACATGAATTTGTACCTCCACCCATACATGCAGGCGGCCTGAGGTACCATGGAGCCGCTCCAACTGTCAGTCTTCTGAAGTCAAAGGGAGTGATAAGATCCGTAACTTATAGTCAAGAAGAAGTATTTGAGGCCGGTAAGATATTTGCCATGACGGAGGGATTGATACCAGCACCTGAGACAACTCATGCGGTTAAAGCAGCCATAGATGAGGCCTTAAAGGCAAAGAAAAATTGTGAAAGGAAAATCATTGTCTTCAACTTCTCAGGTCACGGGCTATTAGACTTGAAAGGTTACGAGGATGTGTTAAATCTTGAATGATCCCACCTCTTCTTTTTATGGAACTATCCTTGTACCCGTTTTTCCATTTAAGGCATCTATTACTTTGTCTAAGCTAGTTATGATTGCTTCCTTTCCTGTATGCTCGACAAACCTCATTGCAGCCATGACTTTAGGCCCCATGTTGCCTGGTGGGAAGTGGCCCTCCTCATAGTACTTTTTAGCCTCTGCAAGTGTTATGACATCCAAGAACTTTTGATCTGGTTTCTTGAAGTTTATAGCTACCTTTTCGACGTCTGTTAGTATCATGAATAAGTCAGAGCCAAGTGAGGTTGCCAGTCTCTCTCCAGCCAAGTCCTTGTCTATGACAGCATCGACGCCCTCTAGCTCGTGCTCATCCACAACAGGAATACCTCCTCCCCCAGAAGCTATTACTATTATTCCAGATTCCACCATTTTCCTTATTGCTTCAATCTCGACCTGAGCTAATGGGTCTGGGGATGGAACAACCCTTCTCCATCCCTTACCCACGTCGTACTTCATTGTCCATCCCAATTTGTCCATCTTCTCTTTAGCTACATCTTCTGGATACCACGGACCGATGAATTTAGTGGGATTGCTAAAGGCGGGATCGTCTCTGCTAACGATTACTTGTGTTACGACAGTAGCTACAGGTATATTGAGATTTAAAGATCTCAGCTCATTGATTAGTGATTGTTGGATCATGTAGCCAATTAACCCTTGGCTCATCGCACCACAGGCATGTAAAGGCATTGGAGGTACTTGGGAAGAACCGGCTTCCTGCTGGAGAAGGATTGCTCCCACCTGAGGACCATTTCCGTGAGTTACAACGAGCTTATATCCCATCTTAATTAGTTCTACTAGTTGCCGGCTTGTCCTTCTTGCGTTATCCAGCTGCTCCTCAAACCTACCCTCCTGCCCAAACTGTAGAAGGGCATTGCCACCCAAGGCTACGGTAATAAGTTTGTTTGGCAATAATATCACCTCATTCCAGAGTTTAACTTATTCGATTACTATAACTTGGAGGATTGCACCTCCCATATCAAGATAAAAATTTGGGTGGGGAGTTTTACTCATTTTCGTCCTCTCTACCTAACCAGCGCTGCCAGTATTGCAGCTTCAGTCCATAATCTGTTTTCTGCCTCATCAAATACTACTGACCATTTACCCTCTATGACCTCCTCTGTCATCTCATTACCTCTGTATGCTGGGAGACAGTGCATGAAGATCGCATGCTCCTTAGCTAAGTTCATGACCTCAGGGGTTACTGTAAATGGTGCAAAGTCCTTCTTCCTTTTCTCCTTCGTTTCCTCAGGTTTGCCCATGCTCCACCATGTATTCGCATAAACTATGTCTGCTCCTTTTACAGCCTCCTTGAGGTCATGTACGATCTCTAGTTTTGTCCCCCTTCTAGCAGCTTCCTGCTCGCCAAACTTCCATATTTCCTCAAGAGGCTCGTATCCGGGAGGAACAGCCAGTACTAAATCCATACCGAAAACAGGAGCTGTTGCAATTAGTGAGTGAGCTACATTCCATACATCTCCGGTGTAGACCATCTTTAGGCCTTCCCAATATCCGAACTTCTCTTTTATAGTCATAAGGTCAGCCATTGCTTGGCATGGGTGTTCTTCATCTGATAAAGCATTTATTACGGGATTCTTCATGTATTTAGCGTACTCAACAATCTCCTCCTGCCCGAATGTCCTGATTACCAGTGCATCATAATACCTATCTAACACCCTAGCGGTGTCCTTTAACGGCTCTCCCCTCTTCAGCTGTAATTCATCAGGTCTCATATAGACTGAGAATCCCCCAAGCCGGTAGATTGCAGACTGGAAGGAGTTCCTAGTTCGGGTAGAGGGTTTCTTGAATAGAAGACCGATG
>JAGGTZ010000154.1 GCA_021158805.1 Thermoproteota archaeon
CCCCAGATACATCTCGTTTCTGATCTGAGGTAGAAACGAGGCTATTAATGACCCTCCATAATGTGGACCAAGAGACATTCAATTCACGAGGATCTGAAGGTGGAAATACCTTCCCCGTCAGTATTAGGGAAGCTTTGGCTGCGGTCTCCGGTTCTAAACTCCTAATTAGACTAGCCATTAGCTTTACTTTAGTTAGCCGTGAGCTAGTAGAAGCTATCTCCTTAGCAGTCTTTACGAGATCCCTAAATAACACCAGAAGTAGGAGAATTACGATCTTAAAAGCTAATCGTTCTAACGAGCAGTTTATACTAGCCAATCTGTATTTTCTTCCAGATCATAACATTTATAAGTGAAGGCCTCACCTTCCTGCTAATGGGTAAACCTACCAGTGAGAGTAGGGAGCTTAAGGTAAGGGAATTCATGAACGAGTTTCCCGAGAATTTAAGGAAGATAATGAACAGGTTCTTTCTAGAGAGAGGTCTGACGAGCCCATCTACTAGGTACGCCTACGTCATAGCTTTTAGGGTTTTCATCAAGCATATGAAGAAGAATCCTCTCGATAGCAATGAGGAGGACTGGAGGAACTTTTACGAGGAGATGATCGAGAAAGGATTATCTGAGAACACCTTGAAGACCTATCTAAGCTATTCTAAGGCTTTCTTCAGATGGTACAGGCCCAATGATAACCCATTAGCCTGGTGGAAGTCTAGGGGAGGAAGAAAAAGGAGAGAAGCAGCTATGAGGGATAAGATACTGACTAAGGAAGAGATCGAGCTCCTGGTGAAGGCCGCCACTAGGCCATTGACGAAGGCTATCATAGCTGTCATGTATGAAGCTGCTCTAAGGGTTGGGGAGCTGTGCTCTCTTAGGATGAGGGACCTAGAGCACACAGCTTACGGGTACAAGATAAGGGTGTATGGGAAGACTGGAGAGAGGACCCTGCCACTTATCAACTCAGCTCCTTACCTGAGGGAATGGCTTCTTGTCCATCCAAGCCCTAACGACCCCAATGCACCCTTATTTTGTAAAATGGGACGTGAAGGAAGAATTGAGAGGTTAAGTGAGACTAGCATCAATGGATCGTTGCGTTACGTCGTTAAGAAGGCTGGCCTGAAGAAGAAGGTCCATCCTCACATGCTCAGGCACACGAGGCTGACCGAGCTGGCCAGTAAGATGACAGAGCAGGAACTGAAGATATTCGCTGGATGGACTCAGGATTCAGGCATGGCCTCAGTCTACGTTCACCTCAGTGGGAGGGATGCTGAGAAGGCTGTTCTAAAGGCTTATGGGTTCGAAGAGGCTGTGAGGGAGGAAGAAGAGAGGATAATGACTCTCAGGCCTCGAGTGTGCCCTAACTGCGGCTACATAAATCCGAAGGATGCAAAGTTCTGCCTGAAGTGTGGCTATCCTCTGGGTGAGGAAGCTGTTAGAGAATTAGAGAATGCGGAAAGATCAATAGATAAAATTCTTGAGGCTGTTTTAAATGACTCAAAGTTCAAGGAAGCCCTTATCAAGAAGCTGAGGGAGCTGACCAGTGATCAGGAGGTGTGAGCATCAAGGTAAGGGACCCTTTAGGAACCACCGTCCTACTAAGGGAGGAGAGACTTCTTCACATAATCTATAGACATCCAGAGCTGAAGAATAGGGAACATCTCATTTTAGATGCTGTTAGGAATCCCTTGGAACTCTATAAAGACGATAGAGGGTGCTTTCACTCCATAGCTGAATCAGATGTGATCTCTGACTACCTAGTTGTTATATACTGCAGGGAGGGAGAGGTAGGGATAATAAGGACCTCCTACTTCATTAGTAGGAGGAGGAAGGAGAGGAGATATAGATGGTTCAGGAGGCTGATCTGACTAGCTTGGATATAAGGAGGATAATGGAGAAGCTTAGGGAGAGATACAAGGTAAAAGGTAGAGTGGTAGCTGTGGATTACGGTAGCGATGTCAACGATCTCTTCGTGAGGTTTAGCCATGAGCCCATAGATGATGGTGAGCCCAGCGAGGATGGACTCGTCATATTCCACTATCATGGGGATAAGCTCGTTGCTGTTGAGATATTAGATTTAGAGGAGTTCATGGGCCCTGAATAATTGTTGATAGAAGATTAAGAACCCTCACTATAACTGATTTATCCTTCTTTATTCTCTTCATTAGTTTTTGAGCATCTTCATTTCCTCTAGAGGCCTCTGCCTCTACCATCTTCACGAACTCATCATACCCTGGTATTGCTACTAACCTGTTAGTAGTAAGTCCCTCTTTGCTACTAACTTGGTTATCAGCAAGTTGCTGATAACTTGCTACTAACCCCCCATTATTGCTACTAATTGCTTCTAACTCGATACCAACAAGCTGAGCTAACTCGGGGTATTTGGAGGCTGAGCCGAGATAGTGGACTTTATGCCTCCCCTTGCCCTCGTAGTGATCAACATAGAGGTACCATTTGCCCTTGAGCTTCTTCTTGATCAACCAACCCTCCTCTCCACACCTAGGGCACCTTACCTTGGGCATGCCATCACCATGCTACTAACTTGCTACTAACTTATAAGTATTGCTACTAACTCAGTTAGTAGCAATTTCCCGATGACGGTTTGCTAATAGCCAGTTAGAAGTAGATCAGAAGACAAGAAGCTATTTCAATATCTGTAACCAAGGAACCCTCTCGAAGTCTCTATCAAAGGTAGCTATCGCCCTTATGCCTGAGGCTCTGCATGTGAGAGCGATCTGAGCGTCAGTAGGCAGTAAGTTATGGCTCCTCATCACTTCTATTAACTCGTCAAGGTCCTGATGATCCGCGATTATAGATACAGCTGAATCCTCCAAGAGTCCCGCCACACCAGCTATTTCTTTCTCAAATGGTTCATATCCCTTATCACTTACAAGTAAGCGAAAATCTCTATAACCCTTAATTCCAAATTTCTTTTCAGCTATCTTCCTTAGTGAGACATAGAGGAGTTCGTTTACCACAGTGATGGATGTCACGGGCTCCTTTATTTCCTCGAGAATTTCAAGCGCCCTTTCCGATCGATCGGTCCTGAATAAGATGTTGTAGAATATGTTAGTATCTACGAAAACTCTCTTATGGTTCTTCTATCCTTCCCTAGTTTTCTCATGAGTGAGGCCATTTTTAGTGGTGAGAGATGTGGTAGTGTGAAATCAAG
>JAGGTZ010000146.1 GCA_021158805.1 Thermoproteota archaeon
CTCAAACTCGAAGGAAGACTTGTAGTTAAAAAGGAGTTACTCCCATTAATCGTTGAGAGAGCAAACTCCCTCCTAATGAGGTCTAAAGTCAGGATATCGAAGCTAAGGGAGGTTATCCTTAATGAGGCTCCCGGAAGCATGGATAATCTCTGTGGGGAATGAGCTCCTTAATGGGAGGATAGTTAATACGAACCTCAGCTGGTTGGCTAAGAGACTAACCATTGATGGATACCTTGTGAGAGGCGCTATAACTGTAAGGGATGAGTGTGAGGATATTGCCTGGGCCTTTAACACAGCATTAAAGATGGGAGCGTCCTTGATAATCTCTACAGGAGGTTTAGGTCCAACATTTGATGACAAGACCTCTGAATGCCTCTCCAAGGCGTTAGGTAAGAGGCATGTGTTAAATGAGGAAGCTCTAGAGATGGTAAGAGCCAAATACAAGGAGAAAGACCTTCCCATGACGGACCATAGGATTAAAATGGCCAAGATGCCCGAGGGAGCAAAACCCTTGAGGAATGATGTCGGAACAGCTCCGGGGATAATGGTAGAGGAGAATAAAACTCTAATAATTGTTCTACCTGGAGTCCCCGCCGAGATGAAATCTATCTTCGAGTTAATAGAACCTCTCCTGAGAGAAAGAGCCCCTCCTCTCCACTTCGTCAGTAAGGACTTGCTAGTTAGGGGAATCCCCGAATCATCGGCAGCCCCCCTCATCGAGAGAGTCATGAAGAGGCTACATGTCTACATAAAGAGCCATCCGAGTGGGCATGAAGTGAGGAGGCCTATCTTGAGGATAAATGTGGTATCATCTTCTCTAGATAGAGATGAGGCTCTAAAGAACGTTGATGACGCTATAGAAATGCTTAAAGATCTCATAAGCAAGGAAGGAGGAGAGATAGAGGGAGTGGAGGATGCCTGGTAAGGTGAAGCTGCTGGTGCTGGACCTTGACCGAGTACTCTGGGACCATCATGACGCCACCTCTTTGGAGCTACCTCTAAAGAGGATAGATGAGAGGACCTTAGTTGATGCAAAAGGCGAAGTTGTAACTTTGAGAGATAATGTGCCTGATTTCCTATCTAAAGTAAAGAAGAGGGGTATTTTACTCTCTACCTGTAGTTGGAATGATTATAATAAGGCCGTATCCGTCTTAGAGGCTTTCTCTTTAGACAGGTACTTCGATCTGTTGATGATAGAGCCGCATCCAGAGAAGCATAACATGATGGAGAAGATATTAGAGCACTTCAAGAAACTACAGCCTGATTTAAGTGAGGAAGACGTCCTATTTGTAGATGATAATGAGGAGATGCTGGAGAAGGTGAAGAGAAGATTTCCCAATATGAGGGTACTTAGATTCCACCCGGAAGGAGATATATTCAGCTTCTCAGAGCTGGAAGGTATCGTTCTAGGTGATTAAATGATTCCTGGTTTTAGGATAACTCCATGGGAGGTCAAGGGAGATTACATCGATTATAATGCTCTCATCTCAACATTCGAGCTCGATACTATTACGGCAGGTGTCAAGAATCTGATTAAGGAGATCTTCGGAGGGGAGCATCGCCTAATTTCGAGGGACATATTCTATGCCCACCGATTTCTAAAGCTTGCTCTCTTAGATCTGAAGTATAATAGGAGCAATATCTACGTATTCACGGGAAAAGGAGCTTCGGGACCTATGCACATTGGTCACCTGATCTCCATCGATCTGGCTAGGTGGATGCAGCGAAACAGGGGGTTGGATGTGTACATGCAGATATCTGACGATGAGAAGTTCGTCCTCAGGCCTGATCTGAGCTTCAAACAGGTTAGGGAGTATGCTCTAGATAACATCCTTGATTTCATAGCTTTAGGGTTTGAGGAAGGCAAGACCCATATTATATGGGATACGGAAGTTGCCTCGTGGCTTTACCCGCTCTCACTCAAGTTAGCTAAGAGGGTGAAGATCTCAGAGTTGAAACGCTTAACGAAGATAGATGATAGCTGGAATATAGGAATAGCTTACTATTCAGCAGTCATACAGTCCGTTCCGGCCTTAATGATGGAAATGGAGTTGAATGAGCCATATAGAGCCATTATACCAATGGCTGTCGACCAAGACCCCCTCGCGAGAGTTGCTGTCCTTCTAGCAGAGAAGATTGGTGTTAGTAAGCCTAGTATGATCCACAGTAAGTTCATCCTAGGGTTGAACGGGGAGCCTAAAATGGGCACTAAGGATCCGAGTTCAGCCATATTCCTCAGCGATGACCCCAACGTAGTTAAGGAGAAATTAGAGAGGTCTGCCTGCGGACCTCCGGAGAGATGCCCCTCCCTATCTTACCTAAGGGTGTTTGAGCCAGACGATGATGTCTTCTTTAATCTCTGGGAACTATGTCTCAAAGATCCGGAGGAAGGTTGCAAGGCCTGTAAAAATAAAGCTAAGGGCATACTGGTCCCATTCATAGAAGAGCACCAGCTGCGTAAGAGAGAATTTAGAGATAAAGTAGAGGATTACCTCATGAGAGAGCCTCCGATCTCCAAGTAGTTAAAGTAATACGAATGTGTAATAGATTCCGTGCCTTCACTTTTTTGCACACAGAGTGAGTTAAGGTTAAAGGGTACTCCCAAGTATATGCTTGGGATTCTGATGAGCATCGAGATAGTGGAAACGGCGCCCGGAATTTCCAATCCTATCTTGATCTTAGCTGTTCCTGGCGCCGGCCTCGTTGGGGTTATTGCGGCTGACCATTTGATAAAGACGGCCGGCCTCAGCGAGGTAGGAAAGATAGATTCTCCAATATTCCCGCCTGTCATAGGAGTAAAGGACGGCATAGCCATGCATACCGTTAAGATATACAGTGGAAAAGGCCTCTATGTGATAAAGGCCGAGGTGCCCCTTCCCATTGACCCTCTCTTAAGGCTTACTACATCTGTCCTAGATTGGATAGCCAGGAGGAGGCCTAAGTTAGCCATTGTACTGGGAGGAGTACCCGAAGAAAACAGGATAAAGATAGAAAAACCCCAAGTAATGGCTGTTTTTAACTGTGAAGAGGCGAAAAGCTTTGCGGAGAACATAAGAGGGGATCTTATGAAGGAGGGATTCCTCTCTGGCTACGCAGCCTTCTTCCTGAGAGAAGCTACGAGGAGAGGGGTACCCGCTGCCGCCCTGATGGTCCAGTCCTTTGCTACATACCCAGATCCAGGTGCTGCAGCCGAGATATTGAAGTCCATAGAACCCGTTCTGGGTTTCGATATCGATATATCACAGCTTGAGGCTGAATCAGAGACTATAAGGCTTAAACTGAAGGAGCTTATGGCCCAAACCGTACAAGCTATGCCAAAGGAGGGTCAGGCACCCATGTACATAGGCTAGGGTGATTCTATGGGATGGTTTTATAGGGAGGTTAGGTGGGGTTATTTCGCTGTTAGGGATGTTGTGGAACCCCTCTCTGAGATGAAGATAGGAAGGGAGGGCGTTGAGATAACAGTTGATCTGCCGGGCGTCACCAGAGAAAACCTCATGATAAATGCCAGCGAGGATGCCATACTCGTAGAAGCGGTTTCCTTGGTTGGCGGTGCTAGGGTGAAGTACAAGAAGCTAATAAAGATGCCCTTCCCCATTGATCCGGAGAGGGTTAAGGCCAGGCTTACCCATGGCATACTGCATATAGTGGCTCCTCCAAAGGAAGTAGGTTTTAGGAGGGTGCCGGTAGAGTGAGTCAGGCAGATATGCCTTTCATTGAGGTGGCTCGGTATTATGAGAAGATAGAGGCTACCTCAGGAAGGCTAGATATGATAGATCTCTTGAAGAAGCTCTTCGTCGAGACACCACCTGATATACTGGACAGGGTAGTATATCTCACCTTAGGGAGCATTGCCCCGGCTTACGAGGGTGTGGAACTCGGTATTGGGGAGAAACTACTTCTTAGAGCTTTATCCCTGGCAACTGGAATCTCCCAAGATAAGCTGGAGAAGAAATACCCTGAACTAGGAGATATAGGTATGCTAGCAGAATGGGCAGTGAAGAACAAAACAGCCCAGTCTTTCTTCCAAGAGGACTTAACGGTCAATAAGGTTTACGACTCCCTAATCAATATAGCCAAGATCGTGGGTGAAAGGGCTCAAGATGCCAAGATAAGGACCTTAGCAGGGCTCTTTAGCGATGCAAAACCATTAGAAGCGAGATATATCGCAAGAATAGTTACTGAAAAGTTAAGGCTCGGTGTCAGGGATATGACCATCCTGGATGCCCTAGCAGAGGCTTTCCTCAAGGGAAGAGTTTACAGGGATAAATTGGAGAAGAAGTACAATATCTTCCCCGATATAGGTAGAATAGCTAAGATAGTAGCTGAGAAGGGGATGGATGGGTTAGAGGAGATACATGTCACGCTAGGGATACCGATAAGGCCCATGTTGGCACAGAGACTTAGGTCAGCAGAGGAGATAATGGACAAGATAGGTCCCAAAGTGATCGCCGAGTTTAAGTACGACGGAGAGAGGATGCAGGTCCATATATGGCCGAACGGGAACGTTAGGATCTTCTCTAGGAGGCTTGAAGATATTACTGAACCATATCCGGATGTCAGGGAATTTGTTGCTAGGGCTGTAGAGGGCCATGAAGCAGTATTAGATGGAGAAACAGTGGCCATAAACCCAGATACTGGTGAAATCCTTCCCTTCCAAGAGCTGATGCACAGAAGGAGGAAGTACGGTGTTGAGGAAGCCATGAAAGCATATCCTACGGTAACCTACTTCTTCGACGTGCTCTACCTCGATGGTAAGGAACTCCTAGATGAACCACTCGAGAGAAGGAGGGAGATCCTCCTTGACCTACTAAAGGAGAACGAGAAAGCGAAAGTAGTAGAGTATGAGGTGATCGATAATAATGTAAGCGAACTAGAACGGTTCTTCGAGCAAGCTGTTGAGAGGGGTACTGAGGGCTTGGTGGTAAAGGATCCCAAGTCTCAATATCAAGCTGGTGTCAGAGGATGGTCCTGGATAAAGCTCAAGAGGAGCTATATCAGTAAAATGATCGAGCCAGTAGATTTGGTGGTGGTAGGGGCATTCTGGGGAAAGGGAAGGAGAGCGGGTACATACGGTGCCCTACTCATGGCTGCCTATGTACCTGAAGAGGATGTTTTCAAGACCGTTTGCAAGATGGGCTCTGGTTTTTCCGATGAGGAGCTGGAGAGTCTTCCTAAGATATTAGAGCCCTACAAGATAGAGCACAGACATGCAAGTGTCATATCCAATCTGGAGGCTGACGTGTGGTTTGTGCCTCAGAAAGTCGCTCAGGTCCTTGGAGATGAGATTACCCTTAGCCCCACACATACGTGTGGTTGGGGGAAGGTCAAGAAGGATGCTGGTTTAGCAATTAGGTTTCCGAGGTTTATGGGCTGGAGGGACGATAAGGGACCACAGGACGCAACAACCGAAAAGGAGATCATAGATATGTATAAGATGCAATTAACAACTCTCCCAGATGCAAGTGAAGTTTCTATTTCCGAAAAAAGATGAGAAATAGAA
>JAGGTZ010000173.1 GCA_021158805.1 Thermoproteota archaeon
CCGTCATCTACACGGCGAGGAAAGTTGGGGCACCGATTATCACTGGCGACATGGATCTGTCCCACGTGGCCAGCTCAATGGGTTTAGAGGTTATATGGTAGATGGCAGCTTGAATTGCACATAGCCCTATTATTTAGGGAATGCTTAGCAGTTTCCTCTAGTATCTCACTATTACGCAATACTACATCTTGCGTTTTCCTGTCGTTCAAGATTTCCCGTAAGTCATTCCCGAGGTGAACTCCATTATCCTATTACAGGCCTCTAGTACGTCTATGAGAAGTTCCAGATCATCCTCCTAGATATAGATGGTGCTCTCCTCAATCTCCTCCCTGATGTGTGTGATCCTTATATGCCTGATTCCCTCGGAGGTAATTAGATCCACCTTCTTACCCAGTAGTCCCTGCTTAAATAATCGATATTGTAACCCATTTATTCTTACTGATTAATTGAATCAAATTATATGTCGCGCGATCTATCTAAGCATAAGCAATCCTCCTCGCTTACTTATGGAGTACATTCATGACGTGCTTCCCGGTTTCATTCATTATTGAGAACACCCTAGGCCTACTGTGTCCTCCTTCAAGTTCTATGGACTCGAAGATCACTCTTAGCTCAGTTAAGAAGTTATAGGCCTCGCTAGCTTTAGAAATAGTCGCCCAAACAGCTTCTTAATGACCTCATTAACTTCCTTAGGACTCATGTTATCTAGCATTATGGCATCGGCTCCTGCCTCGAGTGCTTCGATAGCTTCGCCAATATTTTCTACCTCAACCTCTACTCTATGAATGAAGCTTAACTTACTCTCAGCTCCCATAATAGCCTTTCTCACATTACCTATTATCTTAAGGTGGTTATCTTAATTATTACTGCATCACTTAGCGAGTACCTATGCGAGCCCTTCATCCCTCAATGAACTCCGACCTGAGTCCGTATCTCTCAAATACCTTGAAGTCGGAGTCGAGAGTCACGAGCAGCTTATCGTAAGCTATCGCAGATGCAGCTATGAAGAGATCCTTGGCGGGTGGTATGCGTCCTTCGCTTTTTAGGTCCAGATAAATGTTACCGGCTAGCTTCGCGGATTCCTCGTCAAAGGGAAGCTTGGGGAGCTTCTCAAGCATGAGCTCCTCCCTAGGCTTGAGATGGGCGCAGTGTAGCTCGAATAGTGTAATGGTGGAGATCCCATAATTTAGGCCGAGTTCGATGAGGCGGTTCCTCACCCTTTCATTACCCTTGAACATTTCTATTATCACGCTTGTGTCAAGGAGCGCATCCATTTGCCCACCTCTTCGACCTCTTTCTTGAGCTCATCAGCTTCCACGTCGCTCCTCGTCCCAAATGCTATCATCAGGATTTCAACGTTGCTTTTTCTCCCCAAGAGAGATCTTATCACATCGGAGAAGCTACTACTTCCCTTAAGCCTCTTCAGCTCCTCATAAACATCGTCGGATATCGTGATCGTCTTGGGCATACATGCATACATGAAACCCCTATATATAAGCTTACCAGTACCTCACCGTACCCGGAAACCACGTGTGTGACTGGCAGCCCCTTCCATGAAAAATCGCGCGAGGCCTACCGGATCCATTGCGGAATGGAGTTCATCTTACTCGAGATTCCTGCTAACTGGCAGGACATTTCGGAGAAAGCTCTGTACCCTATGGAAAAGGACATCGCGCGTTCCATAAACGCTCTCCCCGGTACCCTCAGGACTCGACTCTCCCTACCGGAATTCGAGCTGATGCTGGCCTAGGGGTGTATCCCACATCCGGAACCGATGATCCCTGCAACGTCATGTTTCGGACTTTGTTTCACACCCAGAGCCTTTTGATGCCGATCTTATCGAAATCCCTGTCCTCGCTCGCTATCGCTTGAAGCCCGAACACCTCCACTGTTGCTGCATGGATCGAGTCGGAAGGTTTCAGGCCGTACTTAACCATGTACTTTCTAGCCTCTAAATAGGCCTCCAATCCCAGCGCGAGCACCTCCACGTGGGGGGAGCGCCGCTTTATCCATGGACTCCAAGGTTCTACTGAACGGTACGTCGTACTTCCTCCTCGATACGTATATCACCTCATCCAGCACCAGCAGATTAACAAATAGCTCATGATTCCTGAGCATCCTCTCCCAGAACTCCTCAACGATCTTAGCTTCATCATCCTCACGTTGAGGTAAATTAGGAGGCTTGGTTTGAGTCGGCGCATTGAAGTTCAAAAGGAGGAAAAGTCTCGCTGAGAGGACGATCTCGTCTCCTACTCGCTTTCTTATACGTTTATATAGCATTGATGTATACTATATGTATACATGATGTCATCGGACGTGATCAGCATCAGGATTCCCAAGAGGTTGAGGGAGAAAGTGAGGAAGTATCGGGATGTCAACTGGAAAGAGGTGGTCTTAGAGGCTATAGAAAGTAAGATCAGGCAGCTCGAGACACAAGAGATTCTCGCGAAGATAGATGAACTCAACAGAGGCCTGAAGCCAGGTGGAACGCCTGCATGGAAGCTAATAAGGGAGGACAGGGATGCTGGTCATTGACTCCAGCATATTCGCCAGCGTAATCGTGAAGGACGAATTCTATGAGAAGTGTAAGGAGTACCTATCAGTTGATAGGGCCACTGTCGACATAGCCTTCGCTGAGGCGGGAAACGTGCTCTGGAAGCATGTGAGAATGGGTAGGATCGAAAAAGAGGAGGTTGAGAGGAGGACAGAACTGCTCAGGGCCCTGATAAGAGCGTCCAGAGTGTACGGGTCAGATGAGCTACTTCCGCCGTCCATGAAGCTGGCTGTTAATCATGGGATAACAATATACGATGCCCTCTTCCTATCTCTAGCTCTCCAGCTAGACACCAATCTCGTCACGACGGATAGAAAGCTGTATGAGAGACTCTCCCCGGACCTAAGGAGGAGAGTGATTCTGCTGAAGTAGTAGAGTACCTAGTGAGCCTTAGAATGGCGGCACGCTCCTGCTGACGAGCCGGATATCGTTCTGAAACCGTGCACTCATAAATGGGTGAAATCAGGGAAAGATCTCTCTTTATGAAAGCTCTCTAGGAGAGATAGGATGGGAGGGAGGGCAAGCCAAGCCCGATTTGCCGTATAGACATCAATTTAGGAAGTGGTCTCAGGGAACAGGAGAATATGTGCTGTGCTGTGGTTTTAGATAAGAAACGTGAAAGACTGGCATCTAATGAATCATATTATGAGTCTACTAGGCTTAATTACTGGGACCGCATCCTATACCCAAACATAAGCGAGAGACTAATCACCCTCTTGGATGTAGAGAACGTTCCCCTCTATCTCCTCCCTAACGTGTGCTATTCTAATGTGTCTGAGCCCCTCTACCGTAATCAAGTCCACCCTCCTACCTAACAGTACCTCTAAATATTCTACTAACCCCAAGAAGTTATCTAAGGTGGCCTCACCCTCTTCGAATTCCACCACCAGATCAACGTCACTCTCCTCATCCTGCTCATCTCTGGCGTAAGAGCCGAACAATCCTATCCTCTTCACACCGAATTTCCTCAACTCTTCCATGTGCTCCCTCAGCTTGCTCAGTACCACAGTTTTCAAGTTGGCCATTCTCGACCAAGCGATCTTAGCTCTAAGGACTTAAAAATCCTGATGAAGTGGACCAAAATGATCTTTTACATACAAACAAGGATATTTGATAATTGACAAGAGAATTTGCAGCAAATCAAGCGCGAATCACTGTTGAGGATCTCTGAGGAACATGACGAACGGGTGGAAGAGTTTAAAATGGATAGAATTGAAATCCAGCGCGCATATGATCTTGGACCGGAAAAGCAACTCTCTACTTCACTCCTTTCACTCAATTGACCGTACGGTTAATAAGTTAAAACATTTCTGAAGGGTTTCTAGCAATTACCATATGAAATGAAAGATTTTATACCAAATCTCTAGAATAAATATATATAGTGTAATAACTCTAAAATATAGGCCAAGTAAATACTTATGCCTCTAGATCCAAACGTTCTTCCCGATGTCAGTTGTTAGTTTCCTAGCAAATATCAATTCTTAACCTAGTTTTACAGATTACTTGTAGCACATTCTTAAAGGGACCAAATTAATGGAGAAAATCTATTGCTATCTTTCAACCTTCCCTCCTATTAACGTTTCTCATCGACATAATGTCTCGGGCAACCACTAGGTTTTTAGGTTTTCCTTAACTCTCATGGGTAGTGATAAAATGAAGGAAGTAATTGGAGAAATACCTAGCGGTGAGAAAGAATTTGCTCAATCCACAAAGCATGTCCGAGAGTTAATAAAATATCCAGAACTTACAGA
>JAGGTZ010000140.1 GCA_021158805.1 Thermoproteota archaeon
AAAAATATTTAGGAAAAAGAAAAAAATAGCTCTAGGCATATATGGGCCCGTTAATTCTGGAAAGACGACATTAGCTAATAGAATATGTATGGATTTCGTCGGGGAGAAGTTGGGTACGGTAAGTAGGGTTCCACATGAGACGAGAGCTGTGAGTGTGATGGAAAATGTGGCCCTCAGAATGAATAATGGCTCTTCCCTACTAATGGATATAATCGATACTCCAGGAATCGCAACTAGGATCACTTATAGGACATTCCTTAGGTACGGTTTTAAGAAGAATGAAGCTATAGAGCGAGCTGCTGAGGCAGCTAGAGGTGTAGTTGAAGCAATTAGGTCAATGGAGAAGGTTGATGCAGCATTGATAGTCTTAGATTCTTCGAAGGACCCCACATCCCAGGTTAACTGGGTAATAGCAGGCAATCTAAGGGCTAGAAACATACCTTACATCATAGTAGCTAATAAGATCGATCTCCCATATGCTAGACCTTCAAGAGTTGAGAAGGTGTTTTCCACCGAAAGGGTAGTTCCAATTTCGGCGCTTAGAGGAGATAATATGGAGGAGCTTTACAAAGCTATTGTGGAGGTGGCAGGAAAATGAGTATAATGCTAGTTGAGGAGTTCTCCAAAGAGAGAGCTAGGGAGATAATAAACCATTTGAAGAGCGGAGGATGTGTACTAGCAGTATCGATTGATCCAATAGCCGTCATAACAGCTCTCGAGATGTCTTTATCAGAGCACAACGAAAACTCGGGTGGTTTTGAGATAGAGAAGTTGTCTGAAGGTGGGCCTTACCTGATACATAATGGTAAAGTGAGGTTGAGGAAATCCAAAGGTGTGGTCTTTATATCAGGTGTAGGCTCTTGTTGAAGGTCCTACTGGTCTGTAGGAGGTGTGGTTTTTCAAAAGATATAGAAGGATCAGAGGAGCCGTTACCAGACAGCTGCCCATCATGTGGGTATGACCAGCTTGAGTTCATAGTCTATAGAGGAATATCCTATGAGGAGAACAGGATAGACCCTAACAATAAGAAAGTATCCATGGACTTTATCAAAAGTATAGTAAAAGAAGCTTTCCTGAGGCAGGTTTCACTAGGAGAATGGGAGATCGACCTGGGTAGGGTGATTTCAGAAGATATAGCAATAGCAGAGATAGAAGTAGGAGAATATGAGATAGTCTTCAAGGGAATTAGGAAGGTGGTATAACCTTTCTACCTATTATTATGAATCCCGTGTGAGCTATTATCCTGGGGAGAGGACGTGTCCTTCTTTCATCTGATTCATATTCTCTGTCAAGTATCTCGTGCACCTCTATTAGGCTAAAGCCAGTCTCCCTTGCTTTTACAACGACTTTCTGTATCTGTTCGCAGGAAGGTACAAACGCTATGAAGGTACCATTTGGCTTCAGTTTTTCGTAGATCATAGGGAGAATCTCCCATGGATCAGGTATATCTATGAATACTGCATCTAATTCATCTTCATCTATCCCTTCCTTAGCATCTTTTAGCTTTAAGGTCACATTATGAAGCTGCATTGCACTCAGGTTCTTTTTAGCAGTATTTAGTGACTTTTCTCTAATGTCATAACTGATTACTTCACCTTCAGGCCCCAAGAATGTTGCTAGGACCAGAGTTAGGGCGCCAGATCCAGTCCCGATCTCAACGACCTTGTCACCCGGTTTAATACCAGATTTCAAGAGAATGAATCCTGAGTCCTTAGGATATATTATTTGTGTTGCTCTACCAAGTTTTTCGATAATATCAGCTAGATTAGGTCTGTGTACCTCAACAGGAACACCTTTATTTGTCTTTATTACCGTTCCCCACTCCTTTCCTATTATATCATCTAGGGCTATAGTTCCCTTATGTGTATGAATTATCTTTGCTCTCTTAACCTTAACAAGGAACTTCTTAGCCCTTCCTTTCTTACTATATATGACGAGGAGGGCTAAATCGCCCTCCCTTATTGACAAACAGTACCACCTCAGAGAAGTGCTTTAGCCACCTTAGCAGCCAAGACCGGGTGCTTCATTAGCTTCATGGCTACTTTCCTCAGGTTAATTCCATTGGCCAGATTAATTACGTCTTCATAGTCGAGTACTTCTGCCAGTTGGTTGAGTTCATTGTCTCCTATCCTCTCAAACACCCTCATGGCTTTTAGACTATCATTTATTCTCTTAATCCATGGTTCATACTTCTTATTGAACTCGCTTAGAGATTCTGCGGATAGATCTCCTTTCTCTATAGCCTCTTTAATTACCTCACTAACTACCTTGCCTGCCGCTATTGATGAATGTATCCCTGCTCCAGTGAACGGTATTACCATACCGGCTGCATCTCCTAGCAAAATGACGCCATTACCTATATACTCCTTAGCTAAACCTCCAATTGGAACAGCCGCCCCACCAGCCCCCATGATCTTGGCATTTTTGAAGAGTTCAGGCCTATCTTTAATGAATTTATCTAGGTAGACCTTAGGAGCTCCAGGCCTCACTCCAATACCGACGTTGGCTATATCCTCTTCCTTAGGGAATATCCAAGCATAACCTCCTGGGGCCATAGAACCTACATATATACGACCAGTGTTGTATGAATCTAGGTCAACTCCGACCATCTTATACTGGTATACAGGGA
>JAGGTZ010000004.1 GCA_021158805.1 Thermoproteota archaeon
ATACGCCTCGCAAATGCCGCAGCTGCTCTTACTATATCAAGACCTGGAACGGCCTTTGGACTGCCTGTATGGGATGAGATCGCAGCTATGGAATTTATATCATACGGAAAGAGTAATAACAGACGCAATCAAGCTTCACACAGATGATTAGCATGCCCATATAGTTCAACTTTTTAATTTCCTCCTCAAGGGTTATCCCGATGTCCTCCTATGAGGAAGTGCCTAAAATTGGGAAGAAGAGCTTGCTATTACTACTCATGGGCCTTGTACTCATGGTACCACTGCTGGCCACATTCGATCTAGGGGAGGCCATGGAGAATCTGAGAAAAATAGGTCCCGTACCCGTATTCTTATCTTTCCTATCAATACATATTGGTGTTCTCTTCTATAACCTTGGCTGGTACATACTTCTAGATAAGAGGGCCTGTTTCAAAGATGTATTCCTCATAGGGTGGACAAGTCTCTTTGTCAACCTCCTTATCCCCGCTGGTTCGGCCTCAGGCGAAGTTGCTAGAGTCTACTTCATCAGAAAGAAAGCAGACCTTCCTACAGGCGAAGCTCTCTCAACAATAGTGGCTCATAGAGTTGTTATGATAGTGCCCTTCATAGTAAGCATAATCCTAGGTACTTCGTACCTATTATCAATGATAGGGCCTAGTGAAAGGAGCTTAATTGCCATTATGTCATCCATAGTCCTAATGAGCGCCTTCTTTTATCTAATATATAAACTTAGCATGGATGATAGTAAACTGATAAAGATAGTATCCTTCATTGAGAGAAAGTTAAACAAAAATTATGAGAATATAAAGAGTACGATCAGGGAATATTCGCAAGCTTTTAGAAACCTAATGAATAATAGGAGGATGCTCCTCCTTTCTCTGACATGTTCTTTTCTCAATTGGCTATTTGATATGCTCCCCATATTCATCTATTTCATTGCCATGGGATACTGGATAGATCCGCTAATGGGCGCTTTAATATATTCAGTCTCAATAATATTGGTCCTAATCCCCATAGGAATACCCGGAAACACTGGTATAAGGGAATGGACGATGACTGGTCTATTATCAGCTATAGGATTAACTAAGGGAGAGGCTCTAGCTCTAACACTTGTCTCCTCTACAGTAACGGTATTCCTGAATGAACTAATGTTTGGACTCATAGCATATATCATCCTAATAAAGAATTTATCTAAAAAGGGCTGAAGCAGACCTAGTTGCTATTCGTAAAACTTTTTCAGTATTCTTGTATACATGAGATGGTGGATTTTATGCCCAAGCTCGCTAATAGGATGTCTTCTTTGGGGGTTGAAGGCGCATTCATAGTGCTAGCGAAGGCCAGAGAATTAGAGAGGGAGGGAAAAGACGTTATACATCTTGAGATAGGAGAGCCTGGATATCTCCCCCCGCGTCATGTCTTGGAAGCAACTAAAAAAGCAGTTGACCAGGGAATGACGAAGTATACCCCCTCTGCAGGTATATACGAGCTTAGAGAAGCTATTGCAGATAGAGTATCTAGTACAAGGGGTGTGGATGTTTCTGCGGAAAATGTAGTTGTAACTGTTGGGGCTAAGATGGCTATCTTCGCTTCCTTGGTGATGCTTGTCGATCCAGGGGATGAAGTAGTGATACCTATGCCCGCTTATCCTGCTTATGAGAGCGTAGCTAGGTTTGCTGGCGGGGTAGTGAAACCGGTCCTCTTAAGGGAGGAAAAAGGCTTTTCGCCAGATGTTGAGGACATTTTAAGTGTAGTTTCGGAAAAGACCAAAGCTATCGTAATAAACACACCAGGTAATCCAACAGGAGGCATCTATAAAAGGGAAGATCTGGAAGAGATCGTGAAGTTAGCCATAGAGAAGGATATAGTTATCATATCTGACGAGATCTATGAAGATATAATCTTCGATGGGAAAAAACATGAAAGCATTCTTTCGGTACCAGGGGCTGAAGATGTCTCTATCATGATAAGTGGATTTAGTAAAACATGGGCTATGACGGGATATAGATTGGGCTATGTTGTAGCTAAGAAGGAATTCACTGAAAAAATAACCAAGATTCAAATAAATACAACTTCATGTCCTGCACATTTCACTCAGATAGCTGCCATAGAGGCATTAAAAGGCCCATGGGATGAGGTGAAAGCAATGATAGAGGACTATCAGTATAAGAGAGACCTGATCTATGATGAAATCAACAAAATAAATGGCTTCACAATGATAAAACCTGCAGGAACTTTCTATGCATTCCCCAACATAAAGAAAACAGGGATGTCCTCAGAAGAAATGGCTACTAAGCTGCTCGAGGAAGCAGGCGTCGCCCTACTCCCAGGAACAGCGTTTGGGGATGCTGGAGAGGGGTACCTCAGGATATCATTCGCTGGACCAAGGGAAGATATAGTAGAGGGTATGAAGAGAATAAGGGAGTTTATGTCATCTATAAGTCAATAATCTCAACCTCTTTTTCTATAGTGTCCAATATAGCCACAGTCCTTCTGCCGGTTAGCTTCCCCGAAGATTCGCCGGGGTTGAATATGAGAGACCCATTAATTTCTTCCAGATGAAGCTCATGCGTGTGACCATAAAGGATCAGCTCATATTCACTGGACTCAGCCATTCTCAGGGCGACCTTCTTTGTTAACTCTTTAGATCCAAAGCCATGGAACATTAGAGATTTAAGTCCCCCCAACTCTAACTCCACAGGTGCCGTATAGTAAATACCTCCATTCTCGAGTACTGTGGTAACTAGTAGTGCTTCTGCATCGTTGTTACCTCTTAAAATCCTAAAGGGAATACCCGAGCTTATTATCGGCTTTAAGGTAAAAGGAGAGACGAGATCGCCAAGGTGAATAATCTCATCAACACCAAATCTTTGGAATAATTCTACAGCCCTTTCTAGGGAATCTATATCGTCATGCGTATCTGAAATTACCCCTACCAACAGACCACATCACCTTCCTCGGTCTAAGGTGGGCTCCACTAAAAACTAAACTTAAGTGGACAATAGATCCAGCAGGTATTCCCTCCCCTCCGGCGTAGAAAATAGAGGTGGTTCCCAATCTATCTTAGTTCTTCTCCTAATTACAGGACCAGCCCTAGATTCTTCTTTTATTACTTCAACTCTTTTGACAATAACGCCCCTTCTCTGCCATGCTGGTACTTTTGCCACGTTTATCCCAAGCTTGTTGAAGATTATCTCATGTAATTCCTTGGATTTAGCGCCTTTTAGGATCTCTGAAGCTTCTTTTAATGTGTAACCGTCCTCTTCAAGGGCCTTAAGTGCATAAGAGTTTATAGTGTTTCTCCAAGCTTCTGACTGCCTCCAAGTTAAGTAGTCTATTATCTCCTCCTTACTTCTAACCAAGATTATTCTTCCATCAAAGCTAAGAGGCCTACCAAAAGTACTTGATAAATGTCCTGAGGAGTAGGATGCTAATATCGAGACCACCTTCTCTACTCTCCCTTCCCAAGGGATTGGCGGATGTAAAACGAAAGAGATTTCATCAGAAAATGTATACGCAAGTAATATAGGGAAACCTCCCTCTACTAGCTTTACCGGAATATTCGCTAGAGCTTCTATGAGCCTCCTATCAAAAGGCTTCTCAAGCTCTAACTCCATGGCAACTTTCCTGAATCTCCATCCATCCACTCTTACAACTATAGGGATATCTGGAGGGACTTTTAAGCTAGAGAAAATCTCCCTACTTTTCCAATCTATCATATTACCCGCTCAATCTAGATATCTTTTCAGCAACCTCAAGTACGGCAGATTCTACATCTTCATTATCGGTTTCAAGAGTGATTATACCTCTAGCCTCCACTATTTCTCTCAGTTCGGCATCAAATTCTTTGGCTATGAGTACCTCACAATCTCTTAGTATCTCTAACACGGAAGCCGGACCTCTTTTACTATCCCTCCTTGTGTTAACTCTCATTTCCACCTTAGTTGGGCTCCTTCCAAGCACATCATATATCATAAAGAACTTGGCTTCATGGAAGGAGCCATCCTTTAGCGATTTACCATCATCTGTAGCTACAGCGACACGGATCGGCAAACCATCTCATCCTCCCATAGCCACTGATCTCAGGATCTCACAAGATATAATTATGCCGCTGACGATCTCATCGAGTATTTACCGGCTAAGTACCTTACTCAATGAGCGTATGGTCCTTTCCAAATAATCGGAGTCGATTATGATAGAGGCAAAATCCTTCCCTCCAAATAATGAGAACTCCAGACCTTCTAGTTCTCTCCTGACGACATGACCTAGATCCATGTCCTCCCTAGTGGCTATGTAGATAAGCCCAAGAGGAGGATCATAAAAGAAACTTAGGGCACATTTAACAATCTCCTTCTTTGATATGAGAGCTAACACGATCCTTTGATAGGGCTCAGGAGATTCCCATGCTCCGAAAGAATCTCTCATCAGGAAGGGCTCATCGAGAACATTCCTTATTTCCTCCTTAACATCATTCACCTTACTCCTCAGCAGGCTGGCTGTTGCTGAATTACCACTTAAGAACCAACTTGGATCATCAAAAGACTCCTGTAAGGCTGATGCCGCTAAATAGATCCAGTCTTCACCTAGGAATGAAGCAGCAACTAGAACCTCCTGTATTTCCCTCAGGGATAGATCTTCCGAAAGCTCGGGCCATGATAATTTCGCTCTCTCATAGGTCTCTAAGCAAGGTTTAGAGTGGCATTTTCCGTAAAACCCAGAAGCCGCTATCCAGGAGAGCATATCGTTCTCTTCATTAAATTCTACTGCTAGTAGATAGACTAACAGGCTTGTAGATATACCTGCTTTATCTATACCTAACCTAGCAATATTTCCCTGATTATAAACGTAGGTAGATCCATGATCTATTATGATAACCTCTCTAAATAACTCTCCAGCTGCTTGAATGAGCCCACTTCCGTGAGGAGGGATGTCAATGAAGACTAGAGAGTCGCATTTTCCCGCATAATACTCAACGACTTCCATAAAGTTTTCAGGGACCGCAACGGCCATATCAGCATAAATTCCCTTCTGGGATGCTATCTCAGACAAGATAACCGAAGATGCTATCCCATCAGGTGAGGGGGGAAATACTATCCCCATATTGCTTATACTAGAAAATCGACTATCTAGGATCTGGTAAGCTCTCTTAGACCACTCAGAGAGGTTTTCCATCATCGACCTCCTTTCCTGAGCTTCATCAATAGGATCAAAGTTAGCGAAACCCCAATCCCTATTAAGAAATAAATAAGGCTATTCATTAACCGGTCTATCGATGAAAAAGCAACCTCTTCCAGATCAGACAGCTTGCTCTCAATGTCTGTTAGTAGCCTACTTGCTTCCTCGTAACTTCCTCTGTTTATAAGATCTTCTACCTCCTTTAACTCTCCTTCAATCAAGGAAAGAATCTTCTTCTTAGAAATGCTTTCCTCACTAGAAGCTTCTTTAAGGGTCTTATATCTCCTCCTGAGATCGGCAAGTTTAGATCTTAGCGATTTCTCCAGAAAAACTTTACTTCCCTTCTCAACTACAGCCAAACTAACTGCATCTACCGGTATCAAGATACTATTGTTAACTGATATGTACGTAGGCAGCGTGTAATTGCCCTTTTCGGTGAACAAAGCAACTATCTCTATTCTCCCTGGCGAGGAAAATTCCACTCTGTTTCCTTTTATCCTCCCTTTACTCTCTACTATCGTCATTTCATGTGGGAATTCCACTGAAACATTCCCCTTGACATCTTGGACATCTATAACTATGACGAACTTCTCCCCAACTTCAACCTTTCTCTTATTTAATTCGATCGAGGCCCTTCCAGATACTCCCCCAACTGGAACTTTGATCTCCTTGGTATAGGAGCGTTTCGTACTTTCTCCCTTTATCGAATATGTTATAGTTACAAGTACCCGAGCTGATCCTGCTCTCCTCGCCTCAAACTCGAATTTTAGATCATGTGTGAAATTACCTGAGATATCCTCGAGGAACTTAGATGTATCCGATAATGGGACCAGGCCTTTACTTACATTAACACTTACTAGTAGGCTGTCTAGGGGGACGAATGTAGATAAGGTTACTTTAAGCGTAACTTTATCTCCTATATTCGGTAAGTCGGGTGAAATAGTTAGGAGGGCATTTAGTGGGCTCTCTGCGATCGATCTCAGGGTTATACCCTTTAGAGTTACTGCATGTGTCTTCCCAAAACTATCTACAACTAGGACTTGTAATGCTGCTTGATACGTCCCAGGTGGTAGATTAACAGGAAGTAGAATCAACTGGGATCTATTAGAATTCAGCTCCACTTCAAGTGGAAACTTCATTGATATAGTATCCCCTCTAGGTGACGTAACATTTAGGAAAGCTTGGGAGAGAAACAATCGGCTTGAGCCAATGTTATAGACTGATAGGTATAGATCTCCCTTCCCACCTAGTAAGAAGATGGAGCTCTTATTAAGGAGGGATATCTCATAAGATTTGAGGATTTTCAGTGACTTCTTGATTCCGAATATCCCCTCGCTAGAATAGGCAGTGAGATGGA
>JAGGTZ010000043.1 GCA_021158805.1 Thermoproteota archaeon
ACGTTAAGGTAGGAGACGAGGTCATAGTAGCTCCCGGCTATGGATGTGGCATGTGCAGGTACTGTCTAAGTGGTAGGGAAAGCATGTGTAAGAGCTATACAATGCCAGGTTATCATACGGACGGTGGCTATGCAGAGCTTACAAAACACCCGGCTTACGCTATACTAAGTAAACCTAGAGGTCTTAGCTTTGAAGAGGCAGCTTCAGTTCCTCTAGTCTTCTTAACATCTTGGCACATGTTGGTGACCCTAGCTGATCTCAAAATGGATGAATGGGTGCTGATATGGGGAGCCGGTAGCGGTATCGGTATCTCCTCCATACAGATAGCGAAGCTACTAGGTGCAAAGGTCATAACCACTGTAGGCGATGATTGGAAGGTAGAAAAGGCATACAAGTTAGGCGCGGACTACGTAATAAATAGGAGGAAGGAGAATGTCGTCAAAAAAGTCAGGGAGATTACAGGCAGGGGTGTAGATGTAGTAGTCGATTCAGTAGGTAAGGAGACATGGGATAAGAGCATAAGATCACTGGGAGTTGGTGGGAAGCTCATTAGCGTCGGAGCTACAACAGGTCCAGATGCCACGATAGATGTCAGACGCGTCTTCGCAAAGCAACTTAAAATATTGGGCTCATACATGGGGAGTAGAGCTGAGCTGATGGAAGTCCTCAGTTATTTTGAAGATGGGAAATTGAAGCCCGTGATAGACTCTAGATTCCCACTTGAGGAAGCTAGAAAGGCCCACGAAAAGATGGAGAGAAGCGAAATGTTTGGAAAGATTGTGTTGATTCCCTAGATAACCTCTAGATATTTTTATGCAAGACCCTCATCCCCTAGCTTGCCTAGGATCTCCTCTACTATTGACGCTTTCAATATCTGAGCCTTCGGCAGCCTTCTCAAGACTTCAATCCATCTCTTTTCCTCAGTGAAGACCTTCCTAAAGATCGGCAAAGCCTTCTCGATATTTTCAGATCCCGCTAAAGTTACTGCCTGCCAGAAAGGAAGTTCTATTATCTCAGGTGCTAACTTAGATGCTT
This sequence comes from Thermoproteota archaeon, assembly GCA_021158805.1. Lineage (GTDB taxonomy): Archaea > Korarchaeota > Korarchaeia > Korarchaeales > Korarchaeaceae > Korarchaeum. Next base: position 1,036 of record JAGGTZ010000043.1, read on the forward strand.
CTTCATACTCCTTAAGTGCCTCTTTCACTTTTCCAGCTGTCATTAGCTCATCCCCTCTATTAGAATGACTGTAGGCCTTATGCAACCTCAATAACCTCCTTAACTCCTCTATAGGCGATGGGTGATCCTCGACCCTGAGATCCACTAGAACTCCCTTCCATGGAGCTCCCATGACCTTACCGGAGACCACAAGTATAGCTGCAGACTGCCTCCCTCTTATATCTCCTCCAGCCCTCTCGGCCGCATCCAGTGCTGCTAATAGCCTACTCGGGAGATCGCCCTCAGCCTTTTCATAGGCATCGGCCATAGCAGGCCAGACCTCAGATGAAAGCATGAGATTGGCCTGTACACTGTAACCCTCGCCGGTGATATGGCCAGCTTCAGGGATACATAGACTTCCAGTATGGGCTGCGACGTTACCTGAGGAATCTACCATAGCGACCTGTCTGTATTCAGCCATAGGATCTATTTCTATCAATGCCCTCAGCGCCTCACTTGAGCTCTTACCTGATCTCATGAGGAATAACCCTAGGGGTCCGTAAGAGGGTTCAACAAATGATTGCGTTGCAACTGCCCCAACCCCTGATTCGGCCCATGATACGATGCTCCCCACCGAGAACCAGTGAGACTGGACTGCCACTCCAAGGAGGCCTGTCTCCGGATCCCTAGCCACTATCGAGTAGGTAGAAACGGGTCGCATATCCTAAGGAGAACCGAACCCTTAAAAAAGCGAGATGTAGGTGTGAGTTCATCCGTCTAAGATTGTAGTAACTTTCCAATACCCCTACATCTCGAGAGCATGAGTAGCTTCGAGACACCCCTAGGAGGTTTGACCACATCACAGTTCCTTATCAGGGCTACATACTTCTCAAAGGTTTCGGGATCGACATCCTCGGAGAACACTAGCTTATCGATATTCTGGAAGATGACCCTCCTGCCAAATTGCTCTAGGTCAGCTTTATTGACCTCAAGCTCACTTAAATCCGATATAATAGTGGGGCTGACTGATGATATAGCGAAATCTAATCTCCTCCCGGCTTCCCTAAATCCCTCAGTAAGGGGCTGCATCCCCTCTTTAATTCCTTCCGTTACATCAATGAATAGTCGAAGAGATTCGTTGATAATCTCTCCCATAGTCTTGCCTGTTCTCCTGGCTATCTCAGCAGCTCTGTTGTATAGTATGCTATCCACCCCCCTGATGGTTATGTCCTTCCTCGCCTCTCTCTCAACATCCTCCACCATAGTCACACCTGCAACACAAGTAATACATATTATATAAACATTACTAGGGTGTCATTCACTGAGCAGGGGTTACTTCCCCTTCAACCTCTCTAGCCTGTGCTCAGCCTCCGATAACCTCTTCTCCAACTTCTTCAGGAGTTTCTCCCTCTCTTTAAGCTGAGACTTTCCAGCCCCCTTGCTCAGTTCTCCAACCTCCATTCTCGCCTTTATGACCCTAACTTCCTCCTTTAACCTATTAATTTCCTCCTTGAGTGTTGTAACTTCTTTTTCTAACTCGGGTATGAACCTCTCTAGCTCCGTTTGAATCCTGGAGAGATTAGATTCATACTCCTCCTTTAGCTTCTGGTATTCTACCTCTCCGATCTTCCCCTCACTCCTTCTCTTATCTAATTTCCTTCTCAGCTCGGTAACCCTATATCTCTCTTCTAGGAGAGCATCTATCCTACTTAGTTTCCTCCTAAATCTGCCCTCCTTGGAGACCTTCCCCTTCACATAGAGGAATATCCCATATAGGATACCTATCGTCACCAGCAAGAGGAGAATTAGCGTACCCACCGATACTACTGTGTAACCTAGGTTCACCTTGAGTTCGGTCTCCGCATTGCCGCCAGTGGTCTCCACTAAGACTCTAATGTCGAAATTCCCTGCAAGTGGTATGTTCGGTATCTCAATGATCTTCTTTATGGGTTTCTCCTGTCCAGGATCTACTTCGACAGGTTCATCAAATGGAATTTTGTACTCTCCTAAGTATGCCCGGATAGGTAGATAGAACAGGGTTTCAGATGTGACGTAGAGCCTTATTCCAGTAACCTCTATCTTACTGTTACCACGGTTATAGACATATAAGGTGATCTCTACCTCTTCTCCAGGCTTTGACGTCAGAATTTTTGGCTCTATTCTAGCAGAGACATTTCCCTGGGCTGATAATAATTGTGAGTTTATCAAGGCAGCTATCAGTATGAACGTAATAACTATGGTAACTTTTTTCATGGAATTATCGTGAGAGGGAGAAATTTAAAGGTAATTATCAGCCTATGCGGCATTCTCGTGAGTTAATGCGCTACTTGTTACTACTGTTATTTCCCTCATACGTATGAGAGAACGTCAAGTCTCCTTAACAACACTTACCAGCGGTGATCCCCATCTATTCAGATAGGTCGTCTCTTCTAGGTCCTTCCTTGGTTCTTTTTTCTTCTCCCCCTTCGCTTTCCCCACTGGGATAATTGTCTGGAGTACCATATCCCTCGGAGCCCCAAGAATCCTAGATATTTCAGATGGATTGGGTGGCGTGTAAGTTAAAGAAGCTAGTCCTACCTCCTCTAGGGCAAGTAGTAAGTATCCTATGGCCAACCAAGTGCTCTGGATGGAAAAGGGCTTCCCAAGTTGAGCGAAGACTGCTATGAGATATGGAGCTTCTATTAAGAAGGGCTTTTCCCAATTCAAGCCCTTACTCTCGAGCCACTCCCTCAAACCACCCCTAACCATCCGATAAAACCTACGTTCTCCGCTCTCACATGCCTTTCTTATCTCCTCCTTTATCTTAGGGTCTTGGATCACAATAAAACTCCAAGGTTGCTGATTTGCCCCAGAAGGTGCTTGTAACGCGGCTCTTATCGCATAAAGAACCTTGGAGAGTGAAATCTCTTCACTAGAATAAGCTCTAATTGACTTCCTCTCTGTGGCCAGCTTCAGCACATAGCCTTCCATCTAGTTCAATAGAGCATTAAACAAAAATACCTTTACTATACAATCGATCAGCTTCTACGGGTACACTCACCAAGTAATTACCAGACTTTAGTCCCTACTGGGACATTCTCGGCAGTGATCAAATGTACTTTTCCTGAATCTTCCTCAGCTAAGAGGAGCATTCCCCTGCTTTCAACACCCATTAGCTTTTTCGGCTTAAGATTTAGAACAAAAATCATCCTCTTTTCTTTCAAATCATCAGGAGAGTACTGGTCTCCTATCCCCGTCACTATAGTCCTCTCCTCCCCTCCGAAGTCGACCTCCAGCTTTATCAGCTTTTTCGAGTTAGGTATTTTCTCGGCATCCTTTACCATACCAACCCTGAGGTCGAACTTCCAGAACTCTTCTACATCGTAGAGGACAGATGATTCCATGTGTGGAAAGGGAAGTAGATTTCTTTTAAGGTTTATATCCCTGCTGTTATGGGAAAGGAGATATGCCGCTAAGCAACTCTCTTTCCTAGTAGCCCTTTTAAGTTTCCAGGTATTGATGGGCAGGGAGTGTATTCTAATTGGATTGAGGTGATAAATCTTTGGACCTACGCTTCCCACTTCATCCAAGGGGTATAAAATGCCATATATGTCTCTAATCTCTCTCAGTACTTAGTGTCCAGAGGTCATGAGGTCGCGGTCCTGAAGGGAGAGGGGTGCGAACGGCGTGTACAACGTGGGGACCGGGAGGGAGACCTCCATACTCGAGCTTGCCAGCATGCCCTTCGATTTGGCCGAATGGAAACGGGTCTGGAGTTCGCCCCACCTAGGCTGGGGATATAAGGAGGAGCAGGACCGACATCTCCAAGATGAAGGAGCTGAGCTGGGAACCTGCCACCTCTCTCGAGGAGGGACTCAGGGGGACGGTGGAGTGGTTCGGCCTCTGATCCTCCTCGTCGGGTGCAGCGATCGCCATGGGCCTCCGATGGTGACCATTCCCCAATCACCCCGCATATTTGTTGAACATAACTCCATATTCTTTATATATACTTGTGGAGTATTAGTCCATAATGGGCATCCTGAAGGAGATCACCAGCGAGTACCTCGGATCCCTCGAGTATGTCAGGGAGATACCTCGGAACTTCAGCATCCCGTCATCCCCTTCAGATATAATCGCCATCTTGGGTCCCAGAAGGGTAGGAAAGACGTTCATCATGCTCAAGAAAACCAAAGCACTCCTAGACAGGGGTGGGCAGGCCCTATACATCCCTTTCGACGAGCCCTCGTTGAGGAAAACCGGCGTCAGGGAGTTCGCCGAGATGGTGAGGACCGAGTACCCGGAGGGAAGGGTCCACCTCTTCCTAGATGAGGTCCAAGAGTGGCCAGAATGGGGAAGGAAGCTGAGGTGGATGCACGATGTGAGGGACTTCTTCATCTATGTGTCAGGTTCCTCCACGGCCCTCCAGTCTTCTGAGATACCCACTCAGCTGAGAGGTCGCTACATCTCGAGGCTGCTCCTTCCTCTATCATTCCGGGAGGTGGCTGGGGCCTCGGGCGTCACCTTCAGGGAGCGAGGAAGGATCAGGTCGCTCCTCAACGATTATCTCAAGTGGGGGGGCTTCCCTGAGGTATGGCTCTTCCGGTCAAGGGAGAAGGTGATCTCCCTCCTCGAAACCATCTTCTACAGGGACATAGTCGAGAGGCACGGGATAAGGAATCTCAACGAGTTCAGGGATGTGTTCTACTTCATACTCTCGAACTACTCGAACCTTGTCACCTGGAACTCGCTCAGGAGGCTGTTGAAGGCCCAAGGGGTGAGTGTGGACACCAAGACCCTCATAAATTACGTGGAGTACATGAGGGAGGCCTTCCTCATATTCACGGTTCTCAGGTTCTCCCACTCGGAGAGGGTCAGGAGGATCTCCCCGAAGAAGATCTACCTAGTGGACATGGCCATATCGAACCTCTTCGGGACGCCGATGGACTTCGGGAGGAAGATGGAGAACCTCACTTTCTTGGAACTGCTGAGGAGGGTTAAGGGCCCGGGGGAGGAGATCTCCTACTATGTCACGAGGTCGGGCAACGAGATCGACTTTCTAGTTAAGAGAGCCGGGAAGGTGGTTGAACTCTTGGAGGTGGCCTACGAACTAGACGGAACTCATCTCAAGAAAGTTTTGGAAGCTTGCAGAGAATTGAGGATGAGGGAGGCGACTGTTATCAGTTGGAAAGGTGAGGGGACAGTATCAAGGGGAGGATGTACTGTTAATGAAGTTCCCCTGTGGAAGTGGTTAGTGGGCATGCAGTGATCCTGAGGGGAGGAAAAACAGAGGGGCAATTAGCGTAAGAGCAAGGAGAGGCAAAGGTCTTAAGAGGAAGATATGGGGCGCAAACACGGGTGAGAGAGTGAAGGAGTTCTTAGAGGAGCTAATTTGGAGGAGAAGGGTTAAGAGAAAGGTTAAGGAGTAGCGATCCATCTTAAGGAGAACGAAATCCTCTAGAAAGGGATTTTCCGAGGAAAATGTGAGGAAAGACCGTGATAATCGCTAATTCTCCCACTATGATCAGCAGGTGCTTCTCTTGAGAGGTGGCATTAGCGCGGGCCCACTTGGGACCTCACCCAGATCCCCCTTCCTCCTTATCTATCTCAACGAACTCCCTGAACTTCTCCTCAAGAGCTTCCTCTTCAACTCTCCTTACGTCGATGTTCAATCTCTCGGCTTCTCTCTTAAGTCCCCTCCTTAGATATGAGGCCATCCTAGAAACCCTCTGCGGAGCACGATCCTTGTATCCTAAGGGTCCCGACTTCTTGGCGAAGAGAGAAGTGGCTTAGCAAATACCACCTCACTCTGTAACAAACGAGAACCTGCCTTCACACTCCATACCTACCTTCCCCTGACCTTTCGGTTTGATCGCATAAAGCCATTCCAAGGCTGAGTTGAGGTTCAATAGCTCTCTGTTACCTAAGATGGATGTGGCGACCCGCTCCTCCCTAGCCCTATCACCGATTCCCCACTTACTAACTTTTATCAGAACTTCACTTCCCGGCTTAATCCCGAAGAAGCCCCTGATGATTTTGTATGACAATCTGCCCTAGGTCCCACCTTCTTCTGAGTATCATCAGAAATCTAAGTATGGAAAATTTGAAATAACTAGCTAAACCTCATCGAAATAATAGTATGAAACATGCTTAGTCCTCCACTGCATGAGATTGTAGGCTAAGGTTACTGAAAGGTAGAGTGGAGTGCTTTGGGCTGTTGGGATAAGCTTTCATTGATGTTAATTCTCGGCCCGTGGGGAGATTTTCCCTCTAAACATGATAACCATCCTCCTAAGACCAATTATGTTCAACAATTCACACGGAGATCATGAGGGCGAAGCTATTTAAAGCAATGTCTCCCTAGATCCTGATGAATTTCCTCAAGAGAAACGCTCTAAAGTTCCTTGAAGAGGCTCAAGAAAGCTTTAAGAAAGAAGACTATGCTTTCGCCATGCTTTTCGTGGAGCAGGCTGTTCAACTTGCTCTTAAGTACCTCCTAGCCAAGAGATTCGGCGACTTCCCGAGGAGTCACAGCCTCAAGTTGCTCTTCGAGCTGACAGGAGATGATGAACTGATGACCTTTTATAGAGAGAATGTCGACCTAATTCGGGAGATAGAGCTGGCCTACATCGCATCTAGGTACACAGATGTGGAGTATACCAAGGTGGTTGTGGAAAGAGCCCTTCAGTTAGCAGAGAGGCTCATGGAGATGATTGGATGAGGAGGTACTTCGAGATCCTCCAACGTAACGAGGAGTTCTTTAAGAGAGCCGAAGATATAGCTAGGGAGATCAAGAGAAGGGCAATAAGGATCCTAGGTAGCTGCGAGATCTACATCGTTGGCAGTTACGCAAGGAGGGAGCATACGCTCTCATCGGACTTAGACATCTTGATAGTATCAGGTGCGATTCCAGAGAGATATTCCTTCGAGTGGTATGTCTCCATGGTAAGGAATCTCACTGATGATCCTAGGGTGAACATACACCTGCTCAACCCTAAAAAGCTTCGGGAGCTCGAAGCCCTCTATCGGCCAATGAAGAAAGTCTGAATGCGAGTTCATAGCTCTCGCGCCTAT
>JAGGTZ010000178.1 GCA_021158805.1 Thermoproteota archaeon
CTGGGAGTCGATGTAATAGAGGCAGGCTTCCCTATCACATCAAAAGGAGAAGCTGAATCCGTTAGGATGATCGCAAAAACCATAAAGGAGATAAAGGGGAGTGTTAGGGCAGAAGTGTGTGCTCTAGCTAGATCAACAAAGAGGGACATAGACATCGCTGTAGACTCCGATGTGGATAGTGTCCATGTTTTCATAGCCACCTCGCCACTCCACAGGGAATACAAACTGAGAATGTCTAAAGAGGATGTCTTGGATAGGGCCGTGCAAGCAGTAGAGTATGCGAAGTCGAGGGGAGTTAAAGTAGAATTCTCAGCGGAAGATGCGACCAGAACAGAGCTAGATTACCTAGTGGAGGTATTTAAGGCAGTCGAAGATGCTGGAGCCGATAGGGTTGATATACCCGATACGGTAGGGGTAATGTCGCCTCCAGCCATGAGGATGCTCGTAGCCAAGGTTGTCGGTGTACTGAACATACCGGTAAGCGTCCATTGTCACAACGATTTCGGGCTGGCAGTAGCTAACTCTCTGGCAGGGGTTGAGGCCGGGGCTCAGCAAGCCCACGTCACCATCAATGGCATAGGGGAGAGGGCGGGGAACGCCTCATTGGAGCAATTCGTGATGTCTTTACGCTTCCTCTACGATGTGAAGACCAATATAGAGATCTCCAAGCTTAGAAGCATATCTGAACTTGTAGAGAAACTTACAGGGATACAGGTACCTCCTAATGCCCCAATAGTTGGGGATAATGCCTTCTCTCATGAATCCGGGATACATGTCCACGGGATACTCGGGCACCCTGGGACGTACGAGCCCCTCTCACCCGAGGTAGTTGGAATGAGGCGGAGGATAATATTAGGCAAGCATACCGGCAGACATGCCGTAGGGGAAGCCGTAAGATGTCTTGGCTATAATGTAAGCGAAGAAGAACTGAATCAGATAATAGAGAAAATAAAAGAACTAGGGGATAAGGGGGTAAAAGTAACTGAGAGAAAGTTCTCAAAGATCGTAGCTGATGTGGTAGGAGAAAGGGAGGGTGCGAGGAACATAGAGGTGCCTGAGTGGGCAGTTGTCACTGGAAGCCATACGACCCCCTCCGCTTGGGTGAAGGTGAGGATCAGGGGCAAGGAAGAGAGGAGCGCCGGATGGGGGGTCGGCCCTGTTGATGCTCTAGCAAATGCCTTGAAGTCGATTTCAGAGATACCAAAGTTCAAGCTAACTAGGTTCAAGCTGAATGCCGTGAGTAGTGGCACTGAAGCTATCGGAGAAGTCTATGTGAGAGTAGAGTCCAATGGGATCACGGCAGAGGGCTTTGGACTGAGCGACGATATAGTTGAGGCAAGTATCGAGGCAATAATCGATGCCCTAAATAAGGTGGCCAGCCATGAGCACGGCAGTGGAGAAGATCCTAAGTAGGGCTTCAGGTAAGGAAGTAACTGCAGGGGAGATAGTTGAAGCCGAAATAGACGTTTTCATGATCCATGACCCAATGGGAGCACTAGTAGAGGATGCTCTAAATGAGATAGGTGCCGAAGTTATTTATCCAGAGAAAGTAGTGGCTATACAGGATCACTTCATACCAGCTAAGGACATTGAATCGGCCATACTTAGCATGAGGCTGAGGCAATTTCATAGGCGCTACAACTTCGGGGCCTACTATGAGGTGGGGAAGGGCGGTATATGCCATGTGATTCTGCCCGAGGAAGGGCATGTAGTCCCAGGTGACGTTGTGGTTGGTACTGACTCTCATACACCAACCTCTGGGGCCTTAGGTGCCTTCGCCGTTGGTATAGGTGCTACTGAGATGGCCGCTGCAATGGCCCTAGGGAAACTCTGGTTTAAAGTCCCTCCTACCGTGCTAATCAGAGGAGAAGGTAGGTTCAAGGAGTACGTACATGCTAAGGATCTGATTCTGAAGGTCATTTCCACCATTGGTACTGATGGAGCCAACTACAAGGTACTAGAGTTCGACGGTCCAGCTATCAGACAACTAGAAATGGACGAGAGGTTCGTCCTTACGAATATGTCAGTGGAAGCAGGTGCAAAAACTGGCTTCATATCGCCAGATGATGTGACCATGAATTACCTAAGTAACAGGGCTAGAAGGCCTCCTCGCCCCACATACTCAGACAAGGGGAGCTTTGAAGAAGAACTGCAATTCGACGTCAACTCATTGGAGCCTCTAGTAGCATTACCACACTCTCCAGCTAATGTCAAGCCTGCATCTGAGATCGATGAGGAGATAGATCAAGCTTTCATAGGTTCTTGTACCGGTGGGAGACTGAACGACTTAAAAGCGGCCGTGAAAATCCTAAGAGGGAGGAAAATAAGTGAGAGAGTGAGGCTAATTGTAATCCCAGGCAGTAGGAAGGTCTACAGAGAGGCGCTTAAGATGGGTCTCATAGATTCCCTATTGGAAAGCGGCGCTGCCATTGGTCCACCTAGTTGTGGTCCCTGCCTCGGCGCCCACTTGGGCGTGTTAGGACCTGGAGAGGTAGCCATCTCTTCCTCTAACAGGAATTTCAGGGGAAGAATGGGTCATCCTGACTCTAAGGTCTATCTGGCAAGCCCTAGTACTGTAGCCGCCAGCGCACTCGTCGGGAGGATAACAGACCCTAGGGAGGTGGTCTCATGATCAGAGGGAGGGTCATAAAATACGGAGATGATGTGGATACAGATGTGATAATCCCTGCTCGATACCTAAAGCATGGGTCCGATCCTAAAGTATTGAGTGAACATGCAATGGAGGATCTGGATCCCGAGTTTAAGGAGAAAGTAAAGAAGAGGAATATCATAGTAGCTGGGAAGAACTTTGGATATGGCTCGAGCAGGGAGCAAGCCCCTCTAGCACTGAAGTATGCCGGTGTGAAGGTGATCTTAGCGGAGAGCTTTGCCCGAATATTCTTCAGGAATGCTATAAATATTGGACTGCCGCTGATGGAAGTCAAGGGAGTATCAAAGATAGTGGATGACGGAGATGTTGTGGAAGTACATCTGGAGGAGGGGAGAGTTAGGATCCCAAGTAAAGGCGCAGAGCTGAGTGGGACTAAACTTCCTGAGTTTCTCATGGAAATCTTAAAGGCTGGAGGTCTAGTTCCTTACCTGAGGAGGAGGTTACATGCCGAGAATAGCGATAATTCCGGGTGATGGTGTAGGTCCCGAGATAATAGAGGCAGTTTTGCCGGTATTAGAGGCCGTATCTGATAAGCATGGCATGCCGCTGGAACTCAAATTCTATGAAGCTGGAGACCTAACAAAAGAGAGGAGAGGAGTAGCCTTACCAAGTGATACGTTTGAGGGTGTTAGAAAGGCAGATGCAACCCTTATGGTTGCCATAGGTGAAACGGCAAAAGAGGTCATTTTACCACTGAGGCAGAAACTAGATCTATACGTTAACCTAAGGCCAGCTAGGTCTTATCCCGTCCCAAATGCCGTTCAAGGATTCCATGTGACGATAGTAAGGGAGAATACCGAGGGACTATATGTTAGGGCTGGCTGGTCCAGCGAATATGCTGCCCTAGATCTGAGAGTTATCACTAGACATGGTTCTGAGAGAATAGCTAGATTCGGTTACCGTTATGCTAAAGAAAATGGCCTAAGTAGGGTTTATGTAGTCCATAAGGCCAATGTGCTCAGGGGATGTCAGCTCTTCAGGGAAGTTTGTCGTCGGGTCGCTGAGGAAGAGGGCTTTGAATACAGAGAAATGTACGTAGATGCTGCTGCCATGAGATTGGCAATGGATAGGCCCTTCGACCTCATAATAACTACGAACATGTTCGGCGATATACTGGCTGACCTAGCTGCTGCGTACATAGGTGGTCTCGGGATGTACCCAAGTGGTAATATTGGAGAAGATAATGCGATATTCGAACCAGTTCATGGGACAGCTCCAGATATAGCAGGAAAAGGCATAGCTAATCCTATGGCAACAATTCTCTCAGCAGCAATGATGTTTAGGTGGCTTGGATTTGTAA
>JAGGTZ010000172.1 GCA_021158805.1 Thermoproteota archaeon
CACTTCTCCTACTACTATTGACAATATCTCCACTCTACTCCATAGTAGCGTCAGAGCGAAGAGCCCTAATTATATCAAATAGCTACGACTTGGAGTCGGCAAAGTTGATATCATCAGAGCTAGAGTCGCTAGGTATAGCTAACGATATCTCCAAGAACATGCTAGATGGTTATTACTACTATTTCATCCTAGGGGGTCCTATAGCTAAAGATATAGGCTCTCTATCGAGGAAATACCTTCCTAGAGAGGAAGCAGAGAACCTAATTATGGTGAGGGGATACTGGACATTTGCCATGTCCTATGAGAATGGTAAATATGTAATGGTAATAGCGGGTAATACGAGAAGAGAGACGTATTTAGCTACAGAATCCCTCATAAAGGCTGGGGTCATAAGGTTCATTACCAACGAAATGATAGAGATAGGTCCTCCCCTATCTCGAGCTGAGATGAAAGATCTTACAAGGCTAAACTTCATATGGGAATTCCCTCCCAAGACGAAGAACAAGAGGAATCTATCGGTAGATATTCCCAGACCCCTACTTGACTTCTTTCGAATTAAGCCTAGGATGAACGTGCTCACAGAATTTAATGAGAGTAAGAATAAGCAGAAACTACTCTTCACATGGTACCTAATGGTCAGGACGCCCCATGATGACCCTTATATAAGGGAAATAGTCCAAGAGATAGATGAGATTGCTGAGAAAAGTGAGATAAGTGGATACAAGAAGATATGGCTATTAACGTCCTTCGTCCAATACATAAAATACTCCCTCAGCATGGAACTCTCTCCCACTGGCGATTATCCAAAGTATCCGGTGGAGACGCTCTTTGATAAAGAAGGGGACTGTGAAGATCTGTCATTGCTACTAGCCTCCCTATTTGAAGAGGCTGGGTATGACACACTTCTCCTTATAATGCCATATCATGCAGCCGTTGCTGTGGTCATGCCTCCAGAATGGGTTGTAGGCCCAAGGGTTAAATACAGGATTAAGGAGGTAGAGGGAATCCCCACAGTGCTAGTGGACTCCTATGACCTGTACGATAAGTACGTTAACTATATTATAGGAGAGGATAATCTTCCGGTACTAGAGTTCGAGTTCGAGGGGAAACATTATTTCTACGTCGAGACGACATCAGCCTACTTCAAGCCCGGTAAGGTTCCTTATCTACTTCAACTCTTGTCCGTGCATCCCTTCCCTATATATATCGTGAAGATTAGAGGAGTCTCTGTACCACTTATCTTAGATTATATACTACTATCTAGGAAAATTGGAGATGGTTACGGCATCTCTGTAATAGCGAAGATAGCTAATGTCGGGGAAGCTAGATCTGGTCCACTAGAGGTTTTAGCTCAGATATACCCGGGGAGTAACTTAACGGTAGGAGGGATAGACCCTCATCTAATTAAGGCTGGTAACGCTGGGGAGAAGTTAAGATATTACAAGACTATAGAGGGCTCCGTACCGATAGGAGAGCTTAATCCTAGGGAGGTGAGGTTCGTACACTTCCAGTTTTACACCACCTCTCCTAAGGTAGCATCAAAGATATCATTGAAGTTAGGTGATACGGAGATAGACTTCATAAGGATAAAGCCCTTCAATCCATGATAGCAATGGGTGGAGATATCATAGGGAAATCGCTCAGACTAATTTCTTTCGGTGAAAGCCATGGAGAGGTAGTTGGTGCCGTTATCGAGGGGGTACCGGCTGGCCTTCCCCTTAGTGAAAGTGATATTCAGAGGATTTTGGACCTAAGGAGACCCGGACAGTCCACCTTCACTACTCAGAGAAGTGAACTAGATAAGGTAAAGATACTAAGCGGTGTCTTCAGGGGCTTCACTACCGGAGCCCCTATTACCATGATTGTTAGAAACGAGGACATCAATAGCTCCTACTACTCCGAGTTCTTAAGGAGACCAAGGCCAGGGCATGCTGACTATATTGCAAGAGTGAAGTATGGAGGTTATAATGACTATAGAGGAGGAGGGAGATTCTCGGGCAGGATGACTATCTCTATGTGCATGGCCGGGGCCCTAGCAATTAAGCTACTTGAGAGGATGGGGGTGGAGGTAATCGCCTACTCATTGGAGATAGGTGGAGAGAGGGCTCGAAATTTCACCTTAGAGGAGGCAAGAGAATACAGATATCAAAATCCAATCAGGGCACCGAACAAGGATTCCTATGAAAAGATGTCTCAGGTAATAGAGGAAGCTAAGAAGGAAGGAGACAGTGTTGGTGGAATAGTGGAAGCTATCGCATTAAATGTCCCTCCTGGGTTAGGAGAGCCCCTATTCGATACTATGGAGGGGGATATAGCGAAAGCCATGTTTTCCATACCGGCCGTTAAAGGAATAGAGTTTGGGGCAGGATTTGAGGCAGCGAGGATGAGGGGATCCGAGCATAATGATCCACTAACTATTAAGGAAGGAAAAGTTATTTATGCCAAAAATGATCATGGAGGCATCATAGGCGGTATCACGACGGGAGAACCAATTATCCTGAGAGTGGCATTTAAACCGACCCCCTCAATAGCTAAACCTCAGACAACAGTGGATCTAGAGGATATGAAAGAGGTAGAGATAAGGATTAAAGGTAGGCATGACCCATGCATAGTCCCAAGGGCAGTGGTTGTGGTGGAATGTATGCTTGCGTTTGTGCTAGCTGATCACGCCCTTAGAGCAGGTCTGATAGGAAATGTTCTGGGGTGATCTTTTGGAGGATATGAGGGCTAGGATTAAGGAGATAACTCTCAAAATGGTGGATCTATTTTCCGAGAGATTAGACCTTGCTAGGCAGATTGGGAAGTTGAAGAGGGAAGGAGGCCTGCCTATAAGGGACCAAAGCGTGGAAAAGGATCTATGGAATTCTGTTAAGGAAAGATGTATCGAGAAAAGGTTAGGAGAATGGGAATGTAGGAGGCTCTTCAACTTCTTAATCTCCTCCTCGGTAAGAGCTCAAGTCCCAGAGGGAGGAGGAGCAGGCCCTCACGTAGAGATCTTCAGGCGCGCTAAGGAGATGGAAAAGCAGGGTATAGCAGTATATCATCTCGAGGTAGGTGAACCACCGTGGAGCTTCCCACCGGAGGTCCTTGATGCAATGATTGAGGCCATCAAGAGGGGACAGACTAGGTATGGGACCTCACTTGGTAATGAGAGGTTTAGAGAGGCCGCTAGCAACTGGATTTCTAAGAGAGATAGTATTGACGCTTCTTTAGATCAAGTAATGCCCTTCCCGGGCTCCAAATATGCACTATTCTCCATACTCTCTGTATTTCTCAGGCCAGGAGATAGGTTGGGTATCTGGCTCCCCGCATGGCCTGCTTACAAGGGTATGGCATCTCACCTTTCCCTAGAGGTTGTGGAGATATCAAGTCTTGAGGAACTAGAATCACTCAAGGGAGTAAGTGCATTTATCCTCTGCTCTCCTAACAATCCGGATGGGAAAGTATGGAGCAAGAAGGAGCTAGAGGAGCTATCAGAAGTTCTTAATGAAAGTAATGCGCTATTAATCTCAGATGATGCTTATGCTGAGCTTTCCTTTGAGGATAGAATTCCTCCATCCAAGATCTATGAGAATACAATAAGCGTTAACACCCTCTCTAAGGCCTTCGGGATGACCGGCTTTAGAGTAGGCTATGTACACGGTAAAGAGGAGTACATAAAACGTCTTGCCAGATTCCTCTCCCTCACTATAACAAGCGTCCCCGAGTTCGTCCAAGAGGGTGCAGCAGCCGCCCTGATGGTTGGAGAGAGATATGTAAAGGATGTCCGAATGGAACTCGAGTCATATCTGGGCTATGCGCTCAAACAGCTAGAAGGGGGGCCTTTAGAGGTAAGTAAACCTCATGGTGGTCTTTACCTCTTCCCCAAGGTCTTAATCAATGACTTTGACTCTAGCAAGTTCGCATCAGAAGTTTTAGAAGATAAGGGTATAGCAGTAGCTCCAGGGGCGGGATTTGGACCCTTCCCTGATAGGATAAGGATAACATATGCAAGCCCATATGCTGATCCTGGGATTGCGCTGCTGAGGGAGGCCATAGAGTCTTGGACATCCTCATAATAGGAGCCGGGGGGATGGGGACTCTCTTCTCTAAACTAATGCATGAGGAGCACGAAGTCAGTGTCTATGACAAGGATCCAAAGAAGTCAGAGGCTTTAGCAAGCCAATTAGCGGTTAAACCTATTCAAAAGCTAGAAAAGATCGATAAGTATGGATTAGTCTTACTCAGCGTTCCCATCTCCGCTATATCGACCCTTATCGAGAAGTTAAGTTTTGAAATGAGAAGAGGTTCTATTCTCGTGGAAATAGCCTCGATAAAGTTTCCTGTAATTGAAGGTCTTAGAAAAGCAAGGAGAAGGGGAATAAATACGATCTCCCTCCACCCACTCTTTGGGCCAGGTATAAGAGATCCTTCAAAGGGGAAAGCTGCTATAGTAGAGGTCATGGACATAGAGGAGGAGATATCCTTAGCAAGTACAATTTTTCCATTCCAGCTGATACCCACAAATGAGGAAGAACATGATAAGGTAATGGCTTGGCTGGGCCTTATCCACTTGATACTGAATTCTTACCTAGCGTCATCCGATGAGGATGCTCATAATATATCTAAGTTGTTCACAACGACGCTACAAACTTTTACGAAGCTAGCAGCCTCTACTTTAACTCAAGACTCGCGTCTAACCCAAGAACTAATCGATCTCAATCCAGAGTTTCCTAAGAAGCTATCGATATTCTTGGAGACCCTGACTGAGCGTTATAAAGATATAGATGGTATGAGAAGCTCCATTAAGGCATGGAAATCTCTTTTAGATATCGAAGATGCCTATAGGTCCCTGTATGAATGATCATTCCTCTCCTATTGTGGCTGGGTCTCTGTCGGTGCTCGGTCTAACTTCTTCCTTCATAATCTCCTCGACAAATACTGGATGCTGGAAGAGGGAGTACTGGACCCTGGGAGAATAGTATTTAGTCCTCCCAGCCAGCCTTCTTTCCTCAAATCTCCTCTCCAAGATGTCTCTAGGGACATCAGTAGGGACAGCGTAGTCAGATGCGTAAGTAAATGTCCATTCATCAGTAAAGGAGGGAATATAAGCTCTCGCGACGGCATGCTTCTGGAAAACATCTCTAATCGTTCTGTAAATCCTCTGGAAAGTATGCCTATTGATGTGGAGGCCCGTACTATGGGTCACCATCAAACCACCATCTCTGAGGATCCCTCTTACCTTCTCGTAGAACTCCTTAGTATAAAGCCTCGCAGCCTGTCCATAGGGATCAGTCAGATCTAATATGACGGCATCATACATCTCTTTCGTACTTTCGACGAAAGCCCTTCCATCTCCTATTACTAGATTTAATCTCTCATCCTCAAAAGCCCCAGAGGGTACTTCGGGTATATGTTTCCTCACTAAGTCTATCACAGATTTATCAAGCTCTACCATCGTAACACTGTCCACTGGATGCTTCAATACCTCCCTTAAAGCTCCACCATCGCCCCCTCCTATTATCAGCACCCTCTCGGGCCTTTCTACCGTAAGGAGCGTTGGGTGGACCAAGGTCTCATGATATATGAACTCGTCGTATAGGGAGAGCATGGCTATATGTTCTATGTACAGGGCTCTCCCATAAAATGGGAAGTCTAACACCTCGATGAGCTGCCCTTCTTCACTTAGTTCAGAGGAGACAACTCTATCTACTGGGGTAAGAGTAGAGAGGTATGGGCCTGCATGTTCTAAGTAAAGCAGAATTCCGTCAATATTCCTCAAACCGGGCTTGGGTAATCTACGGCTAATCATATGCAATCTAACTTTCTCTCACTTATAAAAGAAGAATGGTCAAAGGAGGGACTTGGATATGAGTTCTGCTACCGCTCCGACGTAGTCCTCATCTATGTAACCATCACTCTCAAGCCTAGCTAACTCGGCATAGATACCGTCCTTTATCTCCTCGGTTAAGAGATTGGAACTCCATTCTACGCTTGTTGGGTCTAAGGTCGATGATATTACCCTGTTGATTCCAGTCTCGTCGAAGAGGGAATCGAACTTGCCGAAAATTCCTTTTATCTTATAAGTAAGCCCAAGGG
>JAGGTZ010000003.1 GCA_021158805.1 Thermoproteota archaeon
ATAGAGAAGTCAGGAATAGGTGTCTCTGCTTTTGAAGTATACCATAACTATAAGGAGCTAGTTGAGGGTGCTGGAACTGAGGCCGTAGCATTCATAGAGATATCCGGTACTCAGGAGTGCGTAGAGATCTGGGATTCTAGACTTAAGTCAATACTTGACAATATGGAATTCCCATTCGAGTCAGTGACGGAAGAGAAAGCGGATGACGTCTGGGAAGGTAGGAAAAATCTTTATGAAGTTGCTAAGGTTAGAGAGGAGGCTCTAAAAGTGGTTAGCCTGAGGGTTTATCCATCATTAGTCAGAGATGCCGTCCAAGAGGCAGATAGAACGGGGTCTCGTTTAAAATTGCCTGTTATCAGCGTTCATAATCCTCTACTTGGATGGGTAATCGTAGCATTCCTCTACAATCCAATAGATGAGAAGGAGGTTGAGAGGGCCGAGAGGGCCGTTTCCAATGTTATAAGTAAGTCCATATCCCTTGGTGGGTCCGTAGGCTATGGATTAGGAACGGGCATAAATAAGATAACTCAAGATATGGACGAGGGATTCGTATCCTTAATGTCGATAATTAAGGAGACCCTAGATCCAAGCTGGATAATGAACCCTGGCAAGCTAATTGAGAGGTGATACGTTTGAGCGTCGACTTTAGTGATGATCTAAGGAAAGAGCTAGGGAGGTGCATCGGTTGTGGTGCCTGCAATATCCCATGCCCGATGTTCCATATAGAGGATTTAAGAGAGACTGAAGGGGCGAGAGCCAGAATAAAGCTCTTATCTATGTTAGGATCAGGCAAGATGGAATTGACTGAAGAGTTCCTTAGCTATATCTTCACATGCATGAACTGCGGTCTCTGCAGTAAGGTCTGCCCAGTTAATATAGACGTATTTGGTGCGATAATAAATGCTAGATCATCACTAATAGACATGGGTTACGTTCCATTGGTTACTGTTGATATGAGAGAAGCTAGAAGGAGTACTGGGTCACCAATAGGAGAGGGTTTAGTTAAAGGGGTATGGCTCCCTCCGGATTTTCAGCCTAGTCCTAATGCCGAGATCTTATATTTTGCGGGATGCTGGTCCCATACAGTACCCGAGGTAGCATTAGCTTCTTACAAGCTGCTTCAACAGGTCAGTGAGAGCGTGACAACAATAGGTTTCGATGAACCTTGCTGTGGAGGCCTTATTTACGTACTAGGTGAGAGAGATAATGCTGAAGATTCCAAGAATACCCTAATTGAGGCCATATCTAGGCTTTCTCCAAAGAGTGTGGTATCTGGATGCTCCCTTTGTAATTCAGTCTTCCCCGATTTAGGATTCATTAGCTTTTCGTCATTCATAGAGAAGATGCTTGACGAAGGTAAAATAAAGATAAGGAGGTCCTTAAAGCCCAAGAGGAACAAAATTTTTCTAATACCGTCATGCAAAGATAATAAACTAGCATCAAGGATATTGAGTAGGATAAAGAATATAGAGTTGCTTGAAGTCCCAGAGTGGGTCTGCTGCGACTGCGGCGCAACGTTACTCTACTCCACAGATCCTGATAGGTTCTCTAGATGGTTAGAGAAGGTTACAGATATAGCTAGAGATTTGGAGGCTAATCAAATCGTAGTAGAAGAGCCATCATGTTATTCCATGATATTCAAGGCGTTGGGCAAGAATAAACATAAGGGAGCTAAGATAGTCTCCTTCCCGCACTTCCTCCTGGAGCTTATCACCTAGCGTACCGTAATAAACTCTTTAATGGGTAATTTATGGGTGGACAGTGACATCCCTACAGATATGTAAATGAAACCAGCCTCTTCTACTTCTTTCGGATTAAATATCATCCTACCATCAAAGAGGACCACTGGATCTTCAACTTTTACTGCTTTCCTCAGCTTTGAGAGGTTAAGGAACCTAAACTCGCTATGGTCAGTGACAAAAGCGATTGCATCTGCGCCTCTAACTGCCTCAAATATATTACTCACATACTCGCCTCCGAAAGCTTCGGTTACTAGCGGATCATACACTTTAACCCTATGACCTTTCCTCAACAATTCCCTAACGAATGGTTCAACAGGAGATTCTCTAGAATCTGGTACATCTCCCTTATAAGTAGCACCTAAAACTGCTATAGTCCCTGTTTCACCGTTCTTGATATTCCTAACTACATCATCAAGTATAGATGCATAGTGGTATGGCATATTCGCATTCAGGTCTCTTGCCCTCTTTAAGATAATGGGCTCATATCCATTCTCTAGCGATGCCCAGTACAGAAAGAGCGGGTCCTTCGTTAAGCAGCTACCTCCTACACCTATGCCGGGGACTAGTAAGTTAACTCTGGGATGTTTATTCGCGAGCTCCCTTACCTTCCTTACATCAATGCCAAGGGCCTCACATATCCTAGCTACCTCATTTGCAAAGGCTATATTAACATCTCTGAAAGAATTCTCAACTAGCTTCACCACCTCAGCGGTTAATGGATCTACCAGTTCTATCTCCCCTCTAACAAAGGTCTTATAGAGTAATTTAGTTAATTGAGCTGATCTATCATCTATAGCCCCTATTACTCTTACATTGTTCACTAACTCATTGATTAGCCTTCCAGGAAGAGCCCTTTCAGGGCAATACGCTAGATATATATTACTCCCTATACTAAAACCATGCTTCTTAACTGTAGGTACTATGATCCTCTCAAAAGTCCCGGGAGGCAGGGTGCTCTCTATAATAATTAGTCCTCCTTCTCTAATTACTCTAAGAGCTGTTTCTAGTGCCGAGATAACCATCCTAAGGTCAGGACCATTCGCATTTTTTGGAGTAGGGACAGCTATCAGCACTATATCAGACCCCATTAAATCTCTTTCGTCATTTGTTGGAATGTACCTCTCACCTAGAAGAGAAGATATTAGCTCTTGTATACCCTCTTCCCTATCTAGTCTAGTCCTGCCCTTAGACAGCTCTCTTATTAATTCCTCGTTGATATCAAAGCCAAGCACTTGAAATCCAGCTTTGGCCATTAATAGAGATGTAGGTAGCCCTATGTAACCTTGGCCTATCACGGAGATCCTTGCCGTTCTGTTTTCTATGTCACCCTCTAGGTCCTTTATTACGAGCCTTCTCATTTTTATATCCGAGTTAGTGACCTACATTGTTTCTAAAATCATAACCCTGAAAATGATGAAATTGAACGAAAAAATGCCCATTTGGAGCGCTAGAAGTTAGACAAGGGTTCCTTCCCTCTCTCTCACCTTGAGTCTAGTTATATAGCCAGCTATTCTGTTTCTGTAAACTTTGGACTTGATTTCAGCTATCTCAGACAGTACCTTCTTGTTATGCTCGAAGTCCTCAGTCCATAGATCTGGATACTGCTTAACCAGCTTGTATGCTATCCTCTTTATCACCTTCTCCCTTACTGTTCCCATAATCCTCCACGGAACTGGTGCATTTGTCTATTATTAACTTTTTATCCCGAGACCTTATCTTACAAATCAAACGGATTTTGTTATCATATATTTGCTTTCTTTACATATATGGGTAAATTATAGCAAGAAATTGGTATCTCATTAATGGTCTGATACTTCTAAGAAAGCTCATGATATAGACCGAAGAGATTATATTTGCGGCAAGTGTCGTATAAGTACCGCCCGCCACTACATGACCCCATGGATAGAGAGGAAAGCGTGGGCTGATCGATGATCCGTGGGGATTAGTTGGCGGGCGGACATCTATCCTAGGGAGGATGATTATTTTGGCAGATAGCTCCAAGAGAGATAGTTTCCATCATAAATATGTTGCCAGGTTAGAGGTTATCGTCAATGGGGTTGTTGAAGCTAGTGATGTAATAGGTGCGATCTTTGGACAATTAGAAGGGTTACTAGGTCCTGAACTTGAGCTTAAAGAACTCCAAAGGACGGGAAAGATAGGAAGGATAAACATCAGGATGAGAAGAGAAGAAGAGAGATCAAGGGGAATAGTAGAACTCTATTCAGGGCTCGATAAGGTAAGGACTGCTCTATTAGCGGCTGCCATGGAAACTGTAGATAAAGTTGGCCCATACCCGGCTAAGTTTAGACTATTAAGGATATTGGACGATAGAGAGGAAAGGAGAAATGAGATAGCCAGGAGAGCTGCAGAAATCCTAAGAAAATGGTCAGCCGAGAGGGAAGACAGCTATAGAAAGCTCGTAGAGTTTGTCCAAAGGGAAAGTGCCAAGTCCAATTTCATACTCTATGGTGAAGACGAACTTCCGGCAGCCAGGGGCATCGAGGACGCTGAAGAGATAATCGTTGTTGAAGGTAGAGCTGATGTAATGAACTTGTTGAAGTATGGGTACGATAACGTAATAGCCATGGGAGGCGCTGTCGGAAGAGTTCCTAAGTCCTTAGTCAAACTGATCTCGGAGAAAGAGGCCATTGCATTTGTAGATGGAGATAGGGGTGGGGAAATGATCATGAGAACTTTACTTGAGCAGACGGACATCGACTATGTAGCCAGAGCCCCTGAAGGGAAGACTGTCGAGGAATTGACTGCTAAGGAAATTAGGAAGGCCTTATCTTCCGCTATCCCGGCTGATGAACTCAGGAAAGAGTTAGGGATTCCTGGACCGCCTAAAGGTACAGTTATAGCCCGCCATATAAATGATAGATCGAAGCTTTCCGTATCTGCTAATGTAGATGAGAAATTACTGAGGATCCCCGATATGTTTAGAGAGCTTTACACCAGAATTAGAGGGACTGATAGGGCACTCCTATTGGACGAGAACCTCAATGTAATGAAGGAAGTTCACGCTGGTGATCTGTTAAATGAATTATCTAGCACTAGCGGCGTTAAGTACATAGTTTACGACAGGATAGTGACTCAGAGAATAGTTGATAAGGCATTTGAGGTAGGAGTTAGGGCTATCGTCGGTGGTATAGCGAGAGATATCGTTAGGAGACCTGCAGGCATGGCGGTATACACAGCAGGGTGAACTACTCATTGAGAATCCTAGAGGAAGACCTAAAGAAGGGTTATGTGAAGCTTAGGCTGGATACCTTGGATGACCTGTATTGGCTGATGTCAATATTGGAGCCAGGAGATATGGTCACCATGAGAACTACTAGGAGAATAAAGCAGGATGGTATAAGAGCTAACAGCGGCGAGAGAGTCGTTATGACACTGACCTTGGGAGTAGAGAAAGTAAAGATGGACCAATATGCCTCAAGGCTTAGAATTACAGGAGTAGTCAGGGAAGGGCCAGAGAAATTCGGAATCCAGGGACAGCACCACACGTTAAATGTGACAGAAGGCTCTGTTATAAGCATCATGAAAAATAGCTGGAGTAAAGCCCACCTAGATATCCTTAAGAAGGCAGAAGAATCCTCAATGAAGGGAAAAGCCCTCCTAGTAGTCATGGATGACGAAGGTGCAACTGTAGCCAAAGCAGATGCCTATAGGGTAGAAGAGATAACATATCTAGTGTCGAACATCCCATCAAAGAGAGGAGAGTTAAAAGGGCGGCAAGATGCAGAGAGAAAGTATTATGCAGAGCTATCTAATCTATTAGAAGAACTGGATTCCCAGATTGGGTCTTCAGCTATAATAGTCGGTGGCCCGGGTTTTTCTAAAGAGAAATTCATCAGGTATATCAAGGAGAAGAGACCCCACCTAGCTGATAAGGTTAGAGAGGGTGGTGCATCTAGTGCAACTTTCAGTGGGATCATAGAGATGATCAGGAGAGGAGACTTAGATAAAGTTGTCAAGGAACTAACGCTTTCACAAGATATGAAACTCGTTGAGGAGATATTTGAGTATCTAGCTAGAAACTCTAGGCTAGTAACATATGGGCTCAAGGAGGTGAAACGGGCTGTCGAATATGGCGCTGCTGAGAGCGTTTTAGTGGCTAGTTCGCTCCTTTTTAACATGGAAACTAGGAATGACATTTTATACATATTAGAAAAGTGTAAAGAGACGAGGGCTTCATTCCACATAATAGATTCTAAGAGCGAGCCCGGCGAGAAGCTCTTATCGCTTGGAGGTATAGCTGCCAAGCTCAGGTTTCAGGTTAGTTAGAGGTACTCCTCGGACAACCTATTTCTGAATCCCTTTTTCGTCATTTTTAATTTCCTTAGGGCCTCCTCAAAGTTCTCGTCTGGTTGAAGTCTGTAGTTAACATAGAGTCCAGTGGTACCCAAGATTCTCCGCTTCGTAAGGACCCTTACTCTTTCATCTACAGTATACCTGGTAACCCCTAGTATCTTAGCGACGATTTCCTCATTACCTACAACTGGATATTCAACATGACCAAAATTAGTCGGATAGATTAGCTTTAGCTCTTTACTGACACCTGGGACCCTTAGATTCACGATTATACCTCTAAGATCTAGCATCCCCCCAAACTTGTAAAATTCCTCTTCTCTCTCCCTTAACCTCCCTATGGGCATGGAGATTGTAGTGCTATCACTGTAATGGATATAGTATTTCGGTGTACTCTGGGGAGTAGCTTGGACAATCTCCCTACAAAGAGGATCCCCTAGCTCCTTAGATACCATTTCCTCTATCAACGAATGGGGTAGTGTTGGTCTGGGGATTACCACATCTACATCACTGCTTTCCTCTACATCGCCCCTTGCAATACTTCCATAAACGAAAGATACCAGACCAGCATCCTTGAGTATAGAGATGGTTTCTTTTGCTCTCATTCGCTTTCTCTGCAGAAGTTTCCATCTGTCTTCTGTATAGCGTACTTCCGCTTCTGGTTTTATATTCAATGAGTCGCCCATTTCAACCGATAAGTTGATGAAGCTCAACACTAAAAACACTGTCAGGTGCAGCAGGTGCGGTTCTAAGGAGGTCTTCTTCGAGAGGAGATATTCGGGAGAATTTCTATGCTTGAAATGCCTTAGGAGGTCTTTGATTAGGAGGATGGAGCGGGCTGTGAGTAAATACAATTTGTTGGAGAGAGATGACAGCATTATCTACATACATACGGATTTTCCTTACAATGAAGTGCTGCACGATATGTTCCTCGAAATGGAGTCCAATTTCCCCGTGAAGATTAAGGAGTTCTCATACAAGGAGATTACCAAGGGGCCGGTTAGATTTCGGTGGGAGTGGCTTAGCGATATAGCTAGGTTCTCGATGGAGCATGTTGAAAAAGTGGTTGTTCCTATACTACTGGACGATGTGATAGCCCTCTTCCTGAGATTTATATTCTCAGGATCTCCTGAGATCCTCTTCCTACGTGGTAGGCTCTTCTTAGCAACAAAGGCCATAAGTAAAGTTGTATCTCCATTTATAGAACTCCCTATCGATGAAGTGCTTTCTCTTACACATACCATAGGCAATTTAACCCCTGAGCAACTACAGGAAATTTTTCACTTGGATGATCCCTACCTAAAGATGGTCTGGGAGTTCGAGCAAGAAAACCCAGGTATGAGGTTCAGTTTCCTGAGATCAATCCAGAGAACAGATCTACTAGAATCCATTGGTATAATTTTTTAGGTAACTCATTTTAAAAACCGGAGCAATACGCTACTAGTGCAGGCTGGGGGATTGCATGTCGGAAAGAGAGGCCTTCGAACTCACCCCAAAGGAAGAAAACTTCTCCAGATGGTTTGATGAGGTATTATTTAAGGCAGAGATATTAGATGAAAGATATCCAGTAAAAGGAATGTATGTGTGGCTGCCCTTCGGATATGAGCTGATGGAAAATGTCATGAATATAATGGATAGGCTTATGAGAGAGACCGGACATAAGAGGGTATACTTTCC
>JAGGTZ010000014.1 GCA_021158805.1 Thermoproteota archaeon
ACTAATATAGTCAAATATGGGTTTTCTGGGCCTATATTTCCTATAAACCCGAAGTATAATGAAATACACGATATTAGATGCTATAAATCCATATTAGATGTAGTAGATGAGGTAGATCTCGCTATATTGACTGGGCCTATTGATAAGATCCCTAAACTTATAGGAGAGCTGGGAGCAAAGGGAGTGAAAGTTGCTGTAGTGATATCTGGGATGAGAGGAGATCCAAGCTCTAAGGAAATATACAAGGCAATAAAGAGACATGGAATAAGGCTTGTGGGTCCCTCTTCCCTAGGAGTGATGTATGCGAAGGGTGAGTTAAATGCAACCTTGGGTCCTGTGGAGGTACTTGATGGTAATGTCGCCTTGATAACAGAGTCAAGCACCTTAGGGGTAGCACTAATGGGGCTAGCTTCTATAGAGGGAGTTGGTCTTTCGGCCGTTATTGGGCTTGGAGATAAGCTGGATATCGATGAAACAGATGTTTTACAGTTTTTCGAGGAAGATATGTCTACTAAAGCCATCCTGATTTATATGGAGAGCGTCAAGGATAAGGAAAAATTCCTTAGAGTTGCCAAGAGGATATCGAAAAGTAAGCCTATAGTTTTAATTGGGCCTAGACATGGTGTTATTGAGGAGCTTAGTTTAGAGGAGGCAGGAATTCTTCCCGCTAGGGACATACAGCAAGCCTTAGACTGGGCCAAAGCGCTCTCAACAGGAGTGAAGGCTGGAGGTAAAAGGGTTTTAATAGTAACCAACAGCGGGGGGGCCGGTAAAATGGCATATGGTTTAGCTAAAGGTACAGAGATTGATCTAGTAAAACCCTCTGAGGAGTTAAAAGAGGAGCTCAGTCAGTTCGTCCCGGAGAAGGGAAGATATGAAAACCCAGTAGATCTAACTGGGAGAGCGGAGATAGATGCCTATCGTGGTGTATTGGAGGTTGCTTTATCAAGTGACGAGGTCGACGGAGCTATAGCTATTTACTGTGAATCCGTCCTATCAGATCCTAGCAGGATCGTGGATATCATCTATAGGCTTAAGGGTACATACAATAAGCCTACCTTAGTGTCGGTTATAGGAGGAGCAAGGGCCCTAGAAGCACTCCGAAAGCTTAGAGAAAAGGGTATTCCAGCCTATCCAACTCCCCACAGAGCCATTAATTCCATGGAAGCGTTAATAAAATGGTCTCTTTTTTCAAAATAATACTTTATTGTAGTTATGTATAACACTATACATTACAATACAAATATATTTTAAGTGTTACAGCTTTATCCTTAAACGTTATTTAGTTAAGTTAGTATGGGTAACTAATAATAGTTAGCGCAGCCCATGTTGCATGGGGTTCCTTTTATGGGCGATCTACTTGCACCACCCAACACCCTAGAGGTACTTCTCGGTAATGAAGCAATTGCAAGGGGCGCCTTGGAGTCAGGCCTCAATGTAGCAGCAGCTTACCCAGGTACTCCAAGTACCGAGATAGGGGAGGCTTTATCCAAGGTCGCTAAGAAGGTTGGTATCTACTTTGAGTGGTCAGCCAATGAAAAGGTCGCTACTGAGGTTGCTATGGGGGCCGCTTGGTCAGGCCTCAGATCACTGACTATGATGAAGCACGTAGGATTCAATGTGGCCTCGGATGCCATATTCACCCTAACATATGCTGGAGTTACTGGGGCTATGGTTATAGTTTCAGCGGATGATCCTCATGCCCACAGCAGCCAAAATGAGCAAGATAATAGGCATTATGCTGAAGCCGCCGGCTTACCGATGTTAGAGCCGTATAATCCTCAAGAAGCAAAAGATTATACCAAGGATGCCTTTGAGATATCCGCAAAATATAAAATCCCTGTTCTAGTTAGAACGACCACAAGGATAAATCATCAGAGAGCCCCGGTTCTCCTTGGAGAGATTACAGCCGGTCCAGCAAAGGGCGAGTTTGAACCTCCCGAACCAGACAGGTATCTCCAAGTAGGTAAGATCGCTAGAAAGCACCATCACGAATTACTGAGTAAGCTGAAGGATATTCAGATGGAGCTAGCGGGGACATATGCTAGAATTGAGGGGCCTACTGATGCAGAATTCGGTATTATAACATCAGGCGTTGCTTACGCTCATGCGAAAGAGTCCCTTAGGCTTGTTGGAATAGATGCAAAGGTCCTAAAGTTGGGCATGACGCATCCGTTACCTGAGAGGACCATTGGGGAGTTTCTTTCGTCAGTTAATGCTGTCATGATCGTAGAAGAGCTTGATCCCTATCTAGAGATGAGAATAAAAGCCATAGCGAAAGATTATGCACCTGATGTCGAGATACTTGGGAAGTTAACGGGGCATATGCCTAGGGTAGGCGAGTACACGATGAGAACTGTCTTAGAAGGCCTTTCTAAAGCAACAGGAGTTGCTCCTCCCGTTAATTTCACTGAGATAGATGGGAGGAGCGCTAAGATCTTGGAGAGGATCCCTCCAAGACCTCCTGTCCTCTGTCCAGCCTGTCCCCATAGATCTACAGGCTATGCCTTGAGGAGGGCTGCCGGAAGAGCTGCATTTATGGGCGACATAGGTTGTTATGCGCTTTTATTTGAGAAGCCCTTCAGGGTCGAACATGTCACTCATGCTATGGGCTCTTCTATAGGCCTAGCCAATGGAATTAACATCTCTACCGAGAGAGATACCGTAGCGCTGATAGGAGATTCGACATTCTTTCATGCTGGCATACCAGCGTTGATCAATGCTGTCCATAATAAGAGGAAGATGTTAGTACTTATAATGGATAATAGGATAACGGCTATGACTGGCCATCAGCCCCATCCAGGAACAGAGTTCAATGCTGTGGGCGAGGAAGTACCGGCCATAGATATAGAGAAGATTGTTAGGTCTATGGGAATCGATTTCGTCAGGGTCATAGATCCCTATGATCATGCTGAAACGGAGAAAGTTATCAGGGAAGCTTTAAAGAGAGATGGGGTCTCCGTTATCATAGCTAAGAGAGAATGCGCTCTTCTAACGGTTGGAAGGCTCAGGAGAGAGGGTAAAAAGATAGTTCCATACAGGATAGACCCGGAGAAATGCACCTACTGCAGGGTCTGCATCAACACCTTTGCATGTCCTGCCTTCGTTGACACAGGTAAACTAGTTGAGATAGATCCAACTGTTTGCTTTGGATGTGGTGCCTGCGTCCAAGTCTGTCCTTATGATGCGATAGAGCCCCAAGAGGGGTCTCTAAATTGGAGAAAAGATGGAATAGGGGTGGGAATGTGAATGTAAAGGAGTTCAACGTTATAGTTGCCGGTGTCGGGGGCCAGGGGATACTCTTCACCACGAATGTCATAGCTAGGGCAGCTCTCAAGCTCGGGCTTAATTTCGCTCAAAGCGAAGTGCATGGTCTTTCACAGAGGTATGGCTCCATAAGAACCGAACTTAGGATAGGCGAAGACGTATCAAGTCCTCTTATCTTAGAGGGGACTCTCGACCTCCTAATAGCGTTAGAACCCCTTGAGGGGCTGAGACAGGCCCCATATATATCTGAAAGGACAACTGTTATAATGAACGATCATATAATACCTCCGATAGGTGCTTATCTAGATAGGTTCTCTATTCCTAGCTTTGATGAGGTCTTAGAGCTGATGAAGAGCTTGTCTCCAAGGGAAATAATCACAATAGATGCTTACAAGATAGCTAAGGAAGCTGGTGACTATATCACGGCTAATACCGTCATGCTTGGGGCTGCTCAAGCATCAGGTATACTACCTTTCCCAGAGGGAGTCCTCAGAGAGACGCTAGAGGAAGTTTCCCCACCCAAGTATAGGGATTTAAATTTGAGGGCTTTCGACCTCGGGAGGGAGGCTGTGGTCCTCCCGAGGTGATTCTTTGCCCGGCAGGAGAATAGCAGTAGTCGACAGAGATCGATGTAATCCCAAGAAATGTGGGCTGGAGTGCATTAAGTACTGTCCGGAGGTGAGAATGGGAGTAGAGGATACAATAAGGCTAGAAGACGAGCTCTTGGTGATAGATGAGGAGCTATGCACAGGATGCGGTATATGTGTGAAGAAGTGCCCGTTCTCAGCTATATCCGTTGTGAACCTGCCGGCGCCAATAGAGGGAGAAGAGGTTCACAGATATGGAGTAAATGGATTTACTCTATTTAGGTTACCCTTAGTTAGGCCTCGTAAGATAGTAGGACTAGTAGGGCCGAACGGTGTAGGGAAAACTACGTCCATATCCATACTTTCCGGGAAGATAAAGCCCAACCTAGGGAGAGTTAACGAATATCCTGAGTGGGATGAAATAATAAGGAAGTTTAGGGGCTCTGAACTCCAGGAATATCTTAGAAAGCTCTCTAATGGTGAGATAAGGGTTATAACAAAGCCAGAGAGGATAGACAAAATCCCAGAGGTGGTAAAAGGAGGGGTGAAGCCCGTCTTGGGGAGAATAGATGAGAGAGGGCTTCTAGATGAAGTTTTGGATCTTTTAGACCTTAGAGAGATAAAAGATCGAAATATCAGTGAGCTTAGTGGAGGGGAGCTCCAGAGGATCGCGTTAGCTGCTACATACCTCAGAGAAGCTGATGTCTATGTTATAGACGAGCCTACGAACTATCTAGATGTATACCAGAGAATGAAAGCCGCTAAGTTGATTAGGAGACTTCAGGAGGAGGGAAAATCTATCTTATTGGTAGAACACGATCTAGCAGTTCTTGATTACCTGAGCGATTATATCCATATTTTATATGGAGAGCCAGGTGTTTACGGTGTAGTAAGCTACCCTCATTCGACTAGAGAGGGAATAAACATCTTCCTAGATGGGTACCTACCGGATGATAATGTTAGATTCAGAGAAGAGCCTATATCATTCCTACAGAGGGTAGGTTCCCCTGATATATCTGAAAACCCGGTGGTGGTGTATTCTAGACTAGTAAAGTCATTTGATGGCTTTAAGTTGGAGGTTGAAGAGGGTGAAGTTTACGCCGGTGAGGTAGTGGTAGCAGTAGGACCGAATGGGATCGGAAAGACCACATTTGTAAGGATGCTCGCTGGTGATCTGAAGCCAAGCGATGGTATAGTGATGACAGAGGGGATAAGGGTCTCCTACAAGCCTCAACATGTCAAACCAACATATGAAGGAACCGTCGAGTCCTTGTTAAGGAAGGTTGCCGGGACTAACTATTCTAGCCCATATTTCAGATCGGAGGTGATAAGGAGACTTGGTATAGAAGGTCTTCTAGATAGATATCTAGATGAGTTAAGTGGAGGTGAGCTACAAAAGGTAGCCATAGCTGCATGTTTAGGTAGAGAAGCTGATGTGTATCTGATTGACGAACCAAGCGCCTTCCTCGATGTAGAGGCGAGATTCGCAGCTGCGAAGGCCATAAGGAGGAGAATCCAAGGTGAAAATAAGGCAGTTATAATGGTGGAGCATGACCTCCTGACTATAGAGGCAGCAGCGGATAGGATCATGGTCTTTAGAGGAGTTCCTGGGAGGGAGGGCCATGCCTCACCACCGATGGATCCTAGAAAGGGACTGAATGAGTTCCTTAGAGATGTCGATGTGACCTTTAGGAGAGATCCTGATACCGGGAGACCTAGAGTAAATAAGCCAGGATCTAAGATGGACCAGATAGCAAGAGCTAGGGGGAGGTACTATCCTTGATCCCAGTAATAAACTTCCTCCTAGGGAGGAAGGAATCATTAAAGGAAATGCGATTCAATGAAAGACTATCCTACTCTCTCCTTACTATCTTCCTATTCTTAATAACGCATGCGATGGCCTTATCGGTCTTAGGATTGAAGATAGCATGTTCCTCTTCTGAATTCACAAAGTATGTTATGTTGTTCATTAAAGCAAAGCAAGCCTTGGTTCTCTACTTCTGGCTCATTACAGCAATAAGCTGGACGGTCTCTCTAGTGATAATTGGGAGGAGAGTCACTAGCAGGTTCAACATACTTATGAGGAAGTACATCTCCTTCAAGGGTATATGTAGTTTCCCCTTCGTGATCGCTGGTTTCGTTAATACGATAGTGCTGGGCCTCTCGCCGGGGAGGGTCTTGAACTGTGAAGGGAGTTCCTGGAGGGAATTGCTCTTTAGGGCCGTTTCGGAGTTCGTATCTTATCTCTTAACAATGCCCGCTGCTATTTCTACATTCGTAACCTTCTTATCGCTGATATGGTTCACTTACCTCTCCTATAGGGTATATAGGGAGGTTATAGGGGTTGAGAGGAAGGATTCCCTCGTATATTCCATTGGATTCACGCTACTGTTCCTAGGTCTTATTATTTCGATAAGTGCGTTGCTCTCTATTATGCTTATATTACCCCAGTGGCTCTGGCTAGCTTCTCAGCAGCCCTCTCCGTTAGTCCGGACTCTCCGAGTATTGTATACCTGTTTCTGATCTTATGAGCTATAGTTAGCGCCTTTACAATCAGATCAGGCCTTATACCAGCTTCTTCGGCAGTTGTAGGGACGCCTGCTTCCCTCAACTTCTCCTTTATCCACTTCCAATCCTGTCCTTGCAGATAGGCCATCATTATTGTCCCTAGGGCGCACTGGATTCCGTGAGGTGCCGACTTAATACCCTCCTTAGATGCTACCATGTCTAGTGCATGACTGAACATATGCTCACTGCCGCTAGCTGGTCTCGAGCTGCCAGCTATACTTATAGCTACACCACTACCGATCAGTGCCTTAACTAAGATTCTAGTTGATTCCTCTAACCCAGATCTTATCTCAGAGGCATGATCTGTAGCTATCTTAGCACTCAAAAGGGACATTGATGCAGCATACTCGCTGTAGGGCTCATCTTTAAGCTTATGAGCTAGTTCCCAGTCTCTAACAGCTGTGATCTTGGCAACTAAGTCCCCGAACCCTGACTTGAAGGTAATTTTTGGGGATCTATTTATTATGTTGGTATCAGCTATTACTGCTGTAGGCGCCTCTACTCCCCTTATACCCTCACCTAATTTAGCTTCAGCCTCTCTAGAGAGTGAAAAGTTGACTGCAGGTGAGGCTATACCATCGTGGCTGGCTGAAGTAGGTACTGTAACATATCTAACACCTAGTTTGGCCGCGGCCAATTTAGTGACATCTAAGGGCTTTCCGCCACCTACACCAATCAAGAAGTTAACCTCATTAGAGTAGGCTTCATTAACGACAGATAGGACGTCCTTTATGCTACCCTCACTAGCTATAATATGGTTAACAGCTACTTCTCCTTCTAATATGGAGATAAGCTCCTCTGCTATGCTCTTTGTCTCAGTAGGCCCACTAACCACTATAGCCTTCCCGACCATATCAAGATTTGCTAGGACATCGGGTGTCTCCCTTAGAGCTCCAGGCCCGAAGATTATGTAGCGTGGACTTTCTATCCTCTCCAGACCCTTCCCTGATATCAGTTTGTTATCCACCATCAATTCTTGATGGAACTAGAAATAAAAGATTACTCCAGCCAGTTACCTAGGTGACCGATAAGCCTTAATTAGGGAGATTGTCCCTAACATGGGACATGGAATGGACAACAAGGCTAAGGTCGCAGTACTGCTTAAC
>JAGGTZ010000121.1 GCA_021158805.1 Thermoproteota archaeon
GGATTTATCTCATCTACTTCTTCCCTCCTATACAACTTGTTAGTTGTGGCGTCCCAGAGCACTACACCGTAGTCAAAGCTATTCTCAAAGAGGAAATATCTCTTGAACCCCTTCATACGGTTCTTACGGGTTTCTGGATCCAGCATATTGGTTAGGGATGAATTTCCAGCAGGAGGTTCGATCATCAGAATCCTCATTTTCCTCAATGGACCCTCACCTATCTCATTGTTGTAGTTTTACCTGCTTAGCAGCCTGTCGACGTTACTTTCTAAAGACATTGATATTATATAAATTTGTCGAAAGCATATTGACGGTATTTTTTCTATGCCTTTGGCATGATATATTAGTAATGTTAGTATATAAATTTCATCGTAATATGTAATGTTATAGAGGTTATCGGTGCCCCATTATTATGATAATAAGAATATTTTAGTGGGTTGTACGATGTTGCTCTTAATTTTCCGAATTTCAAGAAGAGATTAGAGTATAGACGATCTATAAGAGATATATAAAAAGTAATTGAGATATTTGTCAAGATAGATCTCTAGTCTTGTATGTAGTGACTTCCCGTATATTTGCCTTCTCCAGATCTTTTCCTTGCTAAGACAAGCACAAGAGCGATGAGAAGTGCTATTATTATGATGAGCATCACGAATATTATGTCCAGAGTTTCAAGGTGTCCGGGCCTCGATACAGTGGTCTCAGCGCCCTTCTGTGTCCGAGATGTGCGTGTAGTTGGAACTTCAGATTTAGCAGCTCTAGTACTGGGAGCTTCCTTAACTACAAGTTTTAGTACCTTCTCGTCCTTGATTCCCAACTGAGATGCTCTTAATCTCACCTCATACGTCCCGGGAGCGCTTGCAGTTAGATAGATCAGGGTGCTATCGCTTGGGTCTAGTTTGGTCTTATTTATCTGCACCTTAACGCCTTCTGGAGCTTCATACTCGAGCAATATCTTACCTTGCTGTCCAGAACTAACAGTTATCCTAGTCCTGACTGGCACTTCGGCAGTGGTCTCCAAGGTGTACTTATCCAAGGTAAGCCTGAGGGTTGTACTCTGAGCCATGGGTGTCGGTGCTGTAGTGGTGGATGATGTGGCTATTGGTCCTATGTAGAGAATTGTCTCCACAGATCTCGTTAGATCATCTGAGGAACCAACTATCATAAGCTTATAGCTCCCAGTTGGCGTCTCCTTACTTGGCAAGATCCTCACGATACCTGCATTCTCGGGCTGGACCGGAGAGTTGTGAATAACATATATAGAATTAGGAGGTGGGTTTGCTAGTGAGAGCCCAACAGGGGAGGAGAAACCCGCTAAAGCTTTGACCTTAACCCTGATGGTGACCGCCCTACCTGGGACCGTGCTGTAGTGGGATGAATCCACCACCAAGTAGAAGTCCCCCTCCTTCGGTTGCGGTTGTAGCTTGGGAGTCTCGCTAGTAGGTTTTACCTGCAACCAAGCTGAGGCCGAGTCTTCTAGCTGTCCACTCTTTCCTAGTACCTTCACCAGATAGTTGCCCGGTGGGGTCCACCCCGGAACTTTCACGACGACCTTGGCCTCAGGCTTAGTAGCCGCAACAGGGTTTAGCTTGCTCGGACTTACCTCCATTTCAGAACCAGTGGGTCCTCCCTTGACTTCTAGTGATACCCAATCCGAGAACCCATAGTGAGGTATGACCTCAACGGTAAACGTGGCCGATGATCCTGGCTCCACAGATAGAATGTCTGGCTGCATCATCAATGAAAAAGTCGGTGGATATTCCTGAGTTGGTGGTTTGGGCCCCTCTGGAGGCTTAGGCTGTTCCGGAGTGCCGGGTGGTGGCACTACCTTGGGCTGTAGTTTAGGTATCTCTTTCGGTGAGATCTTAGGGAGAGGGATTGGTTCCTGCTCCTCTTCGCCGACATCAAACGATACCTTGGGGAGTTTAAAGGACCAAGGTTTCACCATAGGGAAGTATACTGGAGTTTCCTCTGCTTCTTCCTCTCCATACTTTAGGAGGAGAACTGGTGCTCCACCACCCTCAGAGGATGTCATGTAGATGCTACACCCCATATCCTCATCCCAGGTATATTTCCACCATACAGGGGAGGGAGCTATCGCAAGCCTAATTTCAGCCCCAGGCTTAACTAAGCCCTTGAGATGATCGGTCAGATCTAGTACAAGGGGAGTAGAATTGCTTGGAGCGACATAAAACGTCCCAAGTTCGTTTAAATGATCTTCCGGATTCCAAGAAACACCATTACTCAACTCCTTCCATGTTACCTTAGATTCAGAAAAGGGGACATCTATAAGAGCTACAGAGAACCTGCAGAGATCAGAGAGATCGTTTGATGGTAGGTAGTATTTTATACCTGTAACGGGGAGGAGGAGTTCTACCGAGCTAAGATCTCCCTCTGTCTGTGGTATCTCGAACTTAAGAAGGGTTATCGCAGGCTGATTCTCTAGTAGGACTAGGCATGGTCCCCCTGAGCAGTACTTAGCTTCGCGATAGAGGTAACCAGAGACAAGGTACGTGTCTTGGCCGAAGTTCTTATCTGCCAGCTCTGGTGGAGCCATTATTGATACATCCCCTCCAGCGGAAACATATACCTTCGTCATTTCTGAAGCGAGAACAGGGATCAATAACACCGATAAGGCTACTATTAGGGAGAGATGTTTCCCGTGACTATCTCGACGAGGACTCAAATATATCAGCCCCTGCCCGTGCTAGGCTACTTGCGAATTTCTAGTATAAAATTTTTTAGTATAAGGATAAGTTGGCGAATATCGAAGCATTACCCTGTCGTATTTCGACAATAGTTATCTGCTAGCTAGTGATTCTATGTTTTTCCTTCTTGCTGATCATTATCCTGTATAATCCTTTCGGTTTTCCAATAATCCTTTCAGATAGCCAAGGTGGTCCTATTGAAATATATTGTAGCCTACCATACATTGAGTATCCGTGCTGTTTCTGTCATCTTCCTGTATCCATCAGACCTTTAGGGAGTACCCTTTTATATGGAGAATCGTTGGATGGAAGGAATGCAGGTAATGAGACCACCTTAAAACTGAAAATGGATGCTCTGCATGTAGTGAATACGTTCTTCAAGAAGATAGAGAAGGGATTACCAGTAGAATTGTGTGATTTCTCCATTAGCCTATCACAGTACAACTATCTAGCCAAGTATATCGATATCTTTGCGAATAAGGACCTATTAGCCGGGCTGAAAGTTCCCGGAGGAGAACCAGTCATGATCTTAGGCGGCCCTTACTCTATGCTATTTAACTGGGACCTTCTAGGGATTAAATTCACAGAAAATAGCTTGACATTCCGTGGAGAGACCTACATGACTTCAGAACGCGAGAACTACGCTGTAATATACGTTACTGTGACAGCCAAGTCGTAAGGATCGCTGTGTAGATACCACCGGGACCAGAGCAGGCCTCATGTGGCTGCTCAACAATCAACAGTCCTGTAAGATCTCAAATCTCATTCTGGTTGAATGGAAAGATCTGAATCTTGATGAAAAAGTCGATCCTCAAGAACTCAAGAAGATTTACCCGTAATCTCCCTCTTTATTATTTGTTCTTAGTCGGTTCGGAACGGTTTTAGTGGACGTTAATGCTACAATTCCTATGGTTTTCAATAACAAAAATTAATTATAATATTTTTAAACATTAGATTCATTTTTGATTGAGCCGTTATGTGCCTTATAGGCTTTAAACGGATTATGTATTTGAGGTTATTATATGTAAATCTTCTAATACTATTCTCGCTTCTCCTGACCGTCTCATTTCCAATAGTAGGTCAGTTAGAACACTCTGTTGACAAACCTCTGGAAATTACCGTTACAGTTTATAACCCCTCAAAGGACAGCTTACAGTATGTCGTAAAGCTCTACGTGAACAAGACCCTCATCACCTCCAAGATAGTGTCAGTACCCCCTGAATCAAGCGTAAATGCCACCCTGACATGGACTCCAAAGCAGGCAGGAACATATGAGATCTATGTGAGGGTAGAGGCTGGAGGAGAAGTGGTAAAAGAGGAGAAGTATACGGTCAATGTGATCGGCCAGCCAGACCTAAAGATACAGGACGTGATGATCACTCCAGAGAGCTATGGTCCGGGTGATACCATAGTCATTACAGTGGTGGTGGTAAATGATGGCACGGCGCCAAGCCAAGGGACCACTATAGCCCTCCTTTTTGGTTCAGAAGAGATTGCTAGGGAGGAAATTCCTCCCCTAGATCCTGATGAGACCTTCCCCGTTAACTTTACGTATCATATACCACAAAATTTCACAAATGGTAGTTTAATTGTGGATTTAGACCCAGATAATTTGATAGATGAGGTGAATGAGTCTAACTCTTATGAAATAGAAGTCACTCCAGTTACAGAGACTTCTTCCATTCCGGAGA